>NZ_JBFUHO010000029.1:0-91687 GCF_056402355.1 Variovorax sp. P4_B11 | reverse complement strand
AGTGGGGGAGCRTGGGGGCTCAGGCCGGCGCCGGGCCGCCCCAAGGCGGCCTGCGGCCCCCTCGGGGGGCAGCGACCCACACGMAGTGGGGGAGCGTGGGGGCTCAGGCCGGCGCCGGGCCGCCCCAAGGCGGCCTGCGGCCCCCTCGGGGGGCAGCGACCCACACGCAGTGGGGGAGCGTGGGGGCAACTGCAGCAATAAAACGAAACACGCCGAAACCGCGGCGAAAGGACTTCGGCGCGTCCAGCGCCGAGCATCGAGTCTTCCGGATCATCCCGATCCCCTCTGAAGGAAGACTCTCATGAAACGCTGGTTCAAACGCTCTCTTTTCGGAATCGCCGGTGCTGCGCTGCTGGCCGGCAGCCTGGCCGGATGCGCCGGTCATCGCCATGGCTGGAGCGGCTCCGAGCAGGACCGCGCCGAGTTCCGCGCCAAGATGGTCGAGCGCGTGGGCAGCAAGCTCGAGCTGGACGCCGCGCAGAAGCAGAAGCTGGTGGTGCTGGCCGAGAAGCTGCAGGCGCAGCGTGCGGCGCTGCGCGGCGGCGGCGACCCGCGGGCCGAGTTCCGCAGCCTGTTCGCCGGGGCCAAGCTCGACCAGGAGCGGGCGAAGAAGCTGGTCGACGACAAGACGGCCGCGGTGCAGGCGGGCAGCCCGGAGGTCATTGCCGCCGCGGCCGACTTCTTCGACAACCTGAACCCGGCGCAACAGCAGAAGGTGCGTGACTTCATGGAACGCGGCGGCCGCCGCTGGGGCCGCGGATGACGGCGCCGCCCGTCGGCGTTCGCACCATGCTGCGGCTCGAGGGGCTGGCCGTGGCGGCGGCGGCGGTGGCGGCCTACGCCGCGCTCGGCGCCGGCTGGGGCGCCTTCGCGCTGCTGTTCCTCGTGCCCGACCTGTCGCTGCTGGGCTTCCTCGTCGGACCCCGGGCCGGCGCGGCGGCCTACAACGCGGCGCATTCGTACCTGGGGCCGTTCGCCGTGCTTGCTGCCGGTGCGCTGGGCGATTGGCCGGTGGCCCTGGCTGCAGGCCTGATCTGGTGCGCCCACATCGGCTTCGACCGCCTGCTGGGTTTCGGGCTGCACGACGCCAGCGGCTTCGGTACCACCCACCTGGGACGGATCGGCCGCGCCGATCCGTGGTGAAGCCGCCGCTGCCGGTGGCGCCCGAATGCACAATCGCCGCATGCCCCGCATCCTGCTGATCGATGACGACGAGCACCTGGGCGCGCCGCTGGCGAGCTACTTCGCGCGTTTCGACCTCCAGCTCGACTGCGCGAGCCGGCCGAGCGAAGGCCTGGCCAGGCTGCGCGCCGAGCGCTACGACGCCGCGATCCTCGACGTCATGCTGCCCGAGATGGACGGCTTCGCGCTGTGCCGCGAGATCCGCAAGGAGAGCGACATCCCGATCGTGATGCTGACTGCCCGCGGCGACGTGATGGACCGGGTGGTCGGCCTCGAGCTCGGTGCCGACGACTACCTGCCCAAGCCCTTCGAGCCGCGCGAACTGGTGGCGCGGGTGCAGACCATCCTGCGCCGGCAGCGTGCCGTGCAGCCGCCGTCCGTCCCGGCACAGCAGCGGATCTTCGAAGGCCTGTCGATCGATCTCGACAAGCGCGAGGTGCTGCGCCACGGCGAGCGCATCGAACTGACCGGCACCGAGTTCGAGCTGCTGGCGCTGCTGGCCGACCAGCCCGGCCGCGTCTGGAGCCGCGACGACATCCTGAACCGCTTGCGCGGCCATGAGGCCGAGCTCTACACGCGGGCGGTCGACATCGTCGTCAGCCGGCTGCGCAGGAAGCTGGAGCCGCTGGACTGCATCAAGACGCTGCGCAATGCCGGCTATGCCCTGGCGGTGGGCCGGAGCGCCCCGCCGTGAGGCCCGCCGGCCCGGGTCGCTCCCGCCGCTGGCGCCACAGCCTGCGCCATTCGCTCAGGGTGCGCCTGATCGTGGTGTTCGTGCTGCTGGCGCTGGCGATGAGCGCGGTGTTCCTCGGCGGCGTGCAGCGGGCCTTTTCGACCGGCTGGCGCGACGCGGCCCGGCCGGTCGTGGTCGACTACATGGACCGGATCGTCGCCGAACTCGGGACGCCGCCCGACGTGGCCCGCGCCCAGGCGCTGGTGCAGCGGCTGCCGATCTCGATCCGGATCGAAGGGCCGGGCGTCAACTGGGATTCGCACCCCGACAGGCATCGCTTCGGCTTCGGCCCGCGCGGCGACTGGCTCAGCCGCACCACCGCGGACGGCCATCGCGTGAGCTTCGGCATCGGCACCCTGCCGTGGCAGCGCGAGCCCCAGGGCATCGGCTGGATCACGCTGGCGCTGCTGCTGGCCCTGATCGCCCTGGCCTACGCCTATGTCCGCAGGCTGCTGCGGCCGCTCGACGACATCCGCGCCGGCGCCGAGCGCTTCGGCCGCGGCGCCTTCGACACGCCGATCCCGCTGCGCCGGCGCGACGAGCTCGGGGACCTGGCGCAGCGCATCAACACCATGGCGCATGACATCCAGGGCATGCTCGATGCCAAGCGGGGCCTGCTGCTGGCGCTGAGCCATGAACTGCGTTCGCCGCTGACCCGGGCCCGGCTCAATGCCGAGCTGCTGCCGGCCACGCCCGAGGGCGAGGCCGAGCGCGCCGCGCTGCTGCGTGACCTGGCCGAGATGCGCGACCTGATCAGCGACCTGCTCGAGAGCGAGCGGCTGGCCAGCCCGCATGCCGCGCTGCAGCGCGAGCCGGTCGATCTGGCGGCGCTGGTGCGCGAGGTGGTGGGCGAGCATCCCGACGGCACGCGCGTGGTCGCTGACCTGGCCGAGGGCCTGCCGGCCCTGGCGCTGGACCGTTCGCGGCTCAAGGTGCTGGTGCGCAACCTGCTCGACAACGCGCTGCGCCACGGCGCCGGCGCGGCCCAGCCGCCGCGCATCGCGGTGCGCCGCGGCGAGGCGGGCGTGGAACTGGAAGTGCGCGACTTCGGGCCGGGTGTCGACCCGGCGCAGCTGGTCCACCTGACCGAGCCCTTCTACCGCACCGACGGTGCGCGCCAGCGCGCCACCGGCGGTGTCGGCCTCGGCATGTACCTGTGCCGGCTGGTGGCCGAGGCGCATGGCGGCAGGCTCGCGGTGCGCAACGCGGCGCCGGGGCTGGCGGTCAGCGTCTGGCTGCCTGGCGCCTGAAGTCGCTCGGGCTGCCGCCGGTGTGTTCGCGGAACACCCGTGGAGGCCTTCACCGAGCCGCGCTGGATCACGGGGCAGACCACGCCGCGGCACTGCCCGTTCTGAGCGGCGCGGGCGTTGTCGCCTGCGCTACCGGCCGCCGGGCGGCCTGGGTCTACGATCGCCGGCATCAGACACCCCAAGGAGACCCGCGCATGAGCACCCTCACCAATCGCCAGGTGCGCCTGGCAAAGCGACCCGAAGGCGCCGCGACGCGCGACAACTGGCAGTTCACCGACGAGCCTGTGGTCGAGCCGGCCGAAGGCGGCGTTCTCGTCCAGACCCTGTCGCTCTCGCTCGACCCGGCGATGCGCGGGTGGATGAACGAAGGCAAGAGCTACATCGCGCCGGTCGAGATCGGCGCAGTGATGCGGGCCGGCGGCGTCGGCCGCGTGGTGGCTTCGCGCAACCCGGCCTTCGCGATCGGCGACACCGTCTACGGCACGCTCGGCGTGCAGCAGTACGCGCTGATCCCGCAGGAGGAGATCAAGCGCAATGGCTTGGGCAAGATCGACCTGCGCGCCGGCACCATCGGCCAGTGGCTCAACGTGCTGGGCATGCCCGGCATGACCGGCTACTTCGGCCTCATGGACGTCGGCCAGCCGAAGCCCGGCGAGACCGTGGTGGTCTCGGGGGCGGCCGGGGCGGTCGGCCAGACGGTGGGCCAGCTGGCGAAGATCAAGGGCTGCCGCGTGGTCGGCATCGCCGGCGGCGCCGCCAAGTGCGACTGGGTCGTGAAGGAGCTCGGCTTCGACGCCTGCATCGACTACAAGGCCGGCCCGTCGGCGGTGCGCGAGGGCCTGAAGGCCCATTGCCCGAAGGGCGTCGACATCTACTTCGACAACGTCGGCGGCGACATCCTCGACACCGTGCTCGCGAAGCTGGCGCGCGGCGCCCGGATCATCATCTGCGGCGCCATCAGCCAGTACAACAACACGACGCCGGTGCAGGGCCCGAAGAACTACCTGAGCCTGCTGGTGAACCGGGCCCGCATGCAGGGCATCGTGGTGTTCGACTACGCCGAGCGCTACGGCGAAGCGGTGGCCGAGTTGTCGGGCTACCTGAAGGACGGCCGCATGAAAAGCCGCGAGGACGTGGTCGAGGGCATCGACACCTTCCCGGAGGCGCTGAGCCGGCTCTTCACGGGAGAGAACTTCGGCAAGCTGGTGCTCAAGGTCGCCGACTGATCAGCGGGCCCGGGTCCCCATCACCGCGGCGCTGATGATCAGCACCGCGGCCAGCGCGATGCTCCAGCTCAGCGGCCGTCTGGTGACGATCAACAGCAGGGCGGTCGAGGCCAGCGGCGTGATGTAGCTCAGGATGCCGATCTGCCGCGCGTCGCCGCGTTTCAGCGCCAGGTCCCAGAAGAAGAAAGCGGCGCCCAGCGGGCCGAGTCCGCAGAGCGCGACCAGCAGCCAGTCGCGCGCGTCGAGCGCCACCGAAGGCTCGAGCAGCGCATGGCACGCCAGTGACAGCGCGCCCGACACCAAACCGAACAGGCCGATCGCGCTGGTCGGGAAGGCCGGCACGCGTTGCGTCCACAGCGAGTAGCTGGCCCAGATGAAGGCCGAGCCCAGCGCCGGCAGGAAGCCCCAGTACGAGGTCATGCCCGACGCACTGGCGCCGCCGCGCGCCCCGAGGATCGCGATCGCCGCACCCGCGAAACCCGACAGGGCCGCCACCACGTGCAGCGGCCGCAGCGACATGCCGGGCAGCAGCACCGGCGCCAGTACCACCATGAACAGCGGCCAGAGGTAGTTGACCAAGTTGGCTTCGACCGGCGGCGCATGGCGCAGGGCGATGAAGAGCAGGAAGTGAAAGCCGAACAGGCCGTAGACGCCGAGCGCCAGCGTGCGCGGCGGGATCGCCCAGGCCTTGCGGTCACGCAGCGCCAGCGGCCAGCTCATGACGCTGCCGATGATCAGCGCGAGGCCGGTGAGCAGGAACGGCGGCAGATGTGCGAGCGCGGCGCCCAGCGAGGCGAGGGTGGCCCAGAGGGCGATGGCGGCAAGGGCGTTGAGCGTCGGGGACATGGCCGCCGAGCTTAAGCGCGCGCATCGTCGCGAGACGCGGGTGCGTCGTCGCGGGCCGCGGTTCAGGCCTGGCGGCGCAGCGCTGCGGTCAAGGCGGAAGGCGAGCGGTAGCCGGTGCGGCGCGCGGTTTCGGCGACGCTCAGGCCCATGTCGCGCAAGTGCCGTGCCTGGGCCAGGCGCTGGGTGCGCAGCCAATGCATCGCACTCATGCCCTGCTCGTCGCGGCATCGCTGTGCGAACTGGCCAGGGCTCAGGCAGGCCACGGCCGCCAGGTCGGCAACCGCCAGCGGTCGGTGCCAGCGCAGCCGGGCCCAGGCGGCGAGGGCGCTCCAGTCGATCGCGCGGCCGCGCGCCAGGGGCACCGGAGCACCCCAGGCCTCGAGCAGCAGGGCGGGCGCGTGGTGCAGCGCCAGCATCGGCGGGGACCGCTGGGCCAGACAGTGCGCGAGGTAGTGCGACAGCACCCGCATCGACTCGCCGGCCGGCAGGCGTCCGGCGCAGCGCACCCACAGGTCCTGGTCGGTGTCGAGCACCAGGCAGCGGCTGCCGTCCTTCGATTCGAAATCATGCCGGTCACCCGGAGCCACGACCCAGCCATCGCCAGCGCCGATGCGGCGGCCACGACCTTCGATCTCAAGGTCGAGCGCTCCGTCGAGCCCGACCAGCACCTGGAAGTGCGCATGCGCATGGCTGCCGCGCGAGGCACCATAACGGCGCAGCGACAGGCCGAGGGCAGGGGAGGGCGAGGCTTCGGGTCGCATGGAAGCGCCGATTCTGCGCGTCGCGCCGGGGCCTGTCACCCGAGTCGCAGCAGCAGCGCCGAGGCCCCGCAGACCAGCAGGAACGGGATGCCGAGGCGATGGAATTCGCGCAGCCCGTTCGGCAGCTTCGCCAGCCGCAGCGCGATCAGGTTGGCCAGCGAGCCCAGCACGCAGCCGAAGCCGCCGACGCTCACGCCTGCCGCCAGCGCCGGCAGGTCGTGCACGAAGGGGTCGAGCACGATGGTGGCGGGCACGTTGCTGATGACCTGCGAGGTGAAGATGGCCGCCAGGTAGGTGCGCCATCCTTCGCCGATCGGCAGGCCGCCGAGCAGCGTCGCCACGGCGGGCAGTTCGGCCAGCTGGCGCAGGTCGATGAACATCAGCGAGATGATCGCCAACAGCAGCCAGTCGACGCCCAGCAGCACGCGCGGGCGCAGCAGCAGGAAGGCGCCGAAGACCACGCCGAGGCCGGCCAAGAGCCAGTGGCGGTCGAGCGCGACCACGAAGCCGACGAACAGCACGCCCGACAGCGCCAGCAGGCGCGGCAGCACCGGCGCCCTGTCGTTCGAGGGCTTGAGCGCGATCGGCACCCGCGGCACGCCGAACCAGATCGCGGCGAAGAGCCAGAACAGCATCACCCCCACGGTCGGCCCCATCATGGCCACGAAGCCGACGAAGCTCTCGCCGGAGCGATGCCAGAGGAACAGGTTCTGCGGGTTGCCGATCGGCGTCAGCGCCGAGCCGGCATTGACCGCCAGTGCCTCGATCACCACCAGCCGCGCCAGCGGCAGGTGGGCCTGGGTCGCCAGCACGCGCGTCAGCGGCACCAGCAGGAACAGGCTGACGTCGTTGGTGACCAGGGCCGACAACACGGCCGCGCTGGCGGCCAGCAGCAGCACCAGGCTGCGCAGGTCGTGCGTGCGCGCCAGCAGCCGCGCCGCGGCGGCCTGCAGCATGCCGCTGCGCTCGACGCCCTGGGTGATGGCCAGCAGCCCGGCCAGCGCGCCGATGGTCTGCCAGTCGATCAGCCGGAGGTAGTCCATCGGCGCGCGCGGCCGGACCAGGGCGAAGAGGATCGCCGCGGCCACCAGCACCCAGAGCAGGCCGTTGCCGCCGCCTTCGTGCGGCGCGCTATCCGGGGTGGATTCAGCGCGCGGCGAGTTCACGCAGTTCGCGCTTGAGCACCTTGCCGATCGCGCTGCGCGGCAACTCGTCGATGAACTGCAGGCGGGCCAGCCGCTGGGTCTTGCCGAGCTGGTCGTTGGTCCATTGCAGGATCGTCTCGGCGGCGGTGCCGTCGCCGGCGCGGCGGACCACGAAGGCGACCGGCGTCTCGCCCCACTGCTCCGAGGGCACGCCGACCACCGCGACATCGGCCACGGCCGGATGGGCCCGCACCACCGTCTCGAGGTCGCTCGGATAGATGTTGAAGCCGCCGCTGATGATCATGTCCTTCTTGCGGTCGAACAGGGTCAGGAAGCCGTCGTCATCGAAGCGCCCGACATCGCCGGTGCGGATGAAGCGCTTGCCGGCGGGGTCGAACCACTCGGCCTCGCGCGTCTTGGCCGGCTGCCGGTGGTAGCCGACCATCATGCCGGCCGAGTGCCCGACCACTTCGCCCGCTTCGCCGGGCGCCACCTCGCGGCCTTCCTCGTCGATCAGCCGGATGTCGCTGCCCTCGGCCGGCCGGCCGACGGTGTGCAGCTTGTCCGGATGCAGGTGGGCTTCGAGGATGCAGGTGCCGCCGCCTTCGGTCATGCCGTAGAACTCGATCAGGCCGCCGGGCCAGCGCTGGAGCACGTCGGCCTTGAGCGCCGCGTTGAAGGGCGCGCTGGTGCTGAATTTGTACCTGAAGCTGGAGAGGTCGTGCGAATCGAAGTCGGGCCGTGCCATCAGGCGCTGGTACTGCACCGGCACCAGCATGGTGTGCGTGACGCGGCGGCTTTCGGCGAGCTTCAGGTACGCGGCCGCATCGAACTTCGGCATCAGCAGCACGCAGCCGCCGAAGGCCAGGGTCGGGAAGAACACGACCAGCGTGGTGTTGGAGTAGAGCGGCGTCGACAGCAGCGTGACCGTCTCGGGGCCATACTCGTATTTGGCGCCGCGCTGCACGTGCGCCCAGCGCATGCCGTGGCCCTGCACGATGCCCTTGGGCTCGCCCGTGGTGCCGGACGAATAGATGATGTTGAACGGCCAGGCCGGTTGCGGCTCGACCGCGGCGGGTCGGGCGCCAGCCGGCGCGAGCCAGGCCTCGAAGTCGGCGCCGGCCGCGCAGCCATCGAGCGCGACGCGCGGGATGGCGCCTGTAGCCGCCGGTCCGATGACTTCGGCCGCGGCCGCGTCGACGAACAGCACGCGGACTGCGGCGTCCTCGATCATCCGCGCCAGGCTGGCCGGCGTGGAGCCGGGCGCCAGCGGCGCGACCGCGATGCCGGCGCGCAGTGCGCCGAGGAACACCGCGGCGTAGTTGACGCTCGAGGCCGCGCAGATCGCGATCGCGTCGCCGGCCGCCAGGCCGTCGCGCTGCAGGCTGGCCGCGATGCGGTCCATCAGCGCATCGAGCGCGCCATAGTTCAGTTCGCGCGCGGCATCGGCGAGGGCGGGACGCTCGGGGGCCTGTTGCGCGTGGAGACGAACGAGTTCGGCAATCACGCCGAAGTCGCGCTGGATGGCCGCTTCGAATTGGCTCATGGGTCTGATGGCTCCGAGGTTCGATCTGTCCGGGTGGGGTGCGCCGGAAAGATTACCTGAAGTCGCATCTGTCGCCATGGCGACCTGCGCCCGCGTTTTCGACGGCGGCTTGCCGCACCGCGCCGATGACGTATTCGACTTCGTCGTCGCCGAGCATCGGGTAGAGCGGCAGGGCCAGCGAGCGATCGGACAAC
Organism: Variovorax sp. P4_B11; assembly: GCF_056402355.1. Taxonomy (NCBI): domain Bacteria; kingdom Pseudomonadati; phylum Pseudomonadota; class Betaproteobacteria; order Burkholderiales; family Comamonadaceae; genus Variovorax; species Variovorax sp. P4_B11. Next base: position 82,804 of record NZ_JBFUHO010000029.1, on the reverse strand, counting down.
TGCTCGCTGTGCGGCAAGGCGCGCGCGCCGCGCCAGGCCCGAAGCGCTTCGTGCCGGTGCAGCGGCTGCTCGTAGTAGATGCGCGTGGCAATGCCGGATTCGGCCAGCCGCGCCGCCAGCCGGTCGCGCTCGCGCCGTCCGGGCAAGGCGACGACGAAGTAGTTCCAGGCGTGGCCCGCGGCATCGCGCGGCAGACGCATCGGGCAGTCCGACCAGGCTGCCAGGTAGCGCGCCGCGATCGCTCGCCGCCGCGCGATCGCCGCAGGAAAGTCATCCAGCGCCGCGTTGAGCAGGCAGGCCTGGAGTTCGTCCATGCGGCTGTTGTGTCCCAGGCAATGATGGCGGCCGTCGCGCCAGCCGTGGTTGCGCAGCAGGCGCGCCCGCTGCGCGTGGCGCGGATCGCGGAAGGCCAGCGCGCCGGCATCACCGGCCCCGCCCAGCGTCTTGGTCGGATAGAAGCTCATCGCCGTGGCATCGCCCCAGGTGCCTGCCGGTTCGGTGCGGCCCGTCGTGTCGCCGGTGCGGGCGCCCAGGCACTGCGCCACGTCCTCGATCAAGTGCAGCTGCTCGCCCCGGCAATAGGCGGCGAGCTCGGGCAGGCCGGTGGGATCGCCGAACAGGCCGACCGCGAGAACGGCGCGGGTGCGCGGCGTGCGCGCCTCGCGGAAATGCGCGAGCGGCGGCAGGAAGTCGTCGGCAGCGCTGTCGACGAAGACCGGTCGCGCGCCGGCCGCGATCACGGCTTCCGCGCAGGCGACGAAGGTGTAGGACGCAAGCAGGACCTCGTCTTGCGCCGACCCCCCGCCTGCGCTGCCGATGCCCAGGGACTTGAAGGCCAGCAGCAGCGCTTCGGAGCCCGAACCCACGGCCACGGTCTCGCGACCCTTCAGCAACCCTGACAGGCGCGTCTCGAGCGCCTGGACCTGGGGGCCGAGGATGTAGACCCCGCTCTGCAGCACGTCGGCGCACAACTGCCCCAGGCGGGCTGCCATCGGTTCGGAGGCGGCCGCCGAGCGGAACAACGGGATCGTCTTCTTCACGCGCGAAGGATCTCCAAAGCCCGGGTCACGGCCGCCAGCCCGTCGGCGCCCGACGCGATGCGACGGCCCTCGCCGCGGATCGCGCGCCTGAAGTCCTGGTATTGCTGCGCCAGCGCGTCGTCCCCCGAGGCCGGGGGGCGCCCGTCGCCGCGCAGCTCGAGCGTCAGTTCCCGGCCGGCGTCGTCGACCTGCAGCCGGGCCTGCGGCGGCGCGCTGTCGTAGCCGCTTTCCAGATCGGCGACCAGACCGCCCAATTGCACCCGCGCCCTGACGCTGCGGACGCCGATCTTTCGCGCGATGACCCGCAGCGGCGCATCCGTGGGCACGGCGCACAGCCAGGCCAGCAGGTCGATGTCGTGCACCATCAGATCCAGAATGCTGTCGGCGGCCGCAGCAGCGCGTGTGGAATAGCGGCGAAAGCGCAGGAACGGATGGGTGCTGTGGCTGTCGCTGCGGCCATGGTCCGCTGCCGCATGCCGCAGCCACGACAGCATGGCGTCGTCGAACACCGGATTGAAGCGTTCGATATGCCCGGTGCTCAGCGTGACACCGCATTGCCGGGCGGTCCCGATCATCAGGGCGCCGTCGCGTGGGTCGATGCACAACGGTTTCTCGACCAGCACGTGGCAGCCCCGGCGCATCAGGGCCAGCGCGACCTCGGCATGCGCCGCGTCGCTGGTGGCGACGGTGGCCGACGCGATCTCCGGCGGCAGTTCGTCCACGTGCGACAGCAGCGGCAGGGGCGCAAGCTCGGCGCCGGCGCCGACCGCCGGCGAGCGATCCACCGCGGCGCGCAGGCAAAACCCCGGCAGCCCGGCCAGCTTGCGCGCGTGCGTGCGGCCGAAGCGGCCGAGACCGACGACGGCATGGTCGAGGGCGGCTTCGACCCGGCGAGACGCCGGCTGCCCGGTGGGTGCGTCGATCGGTCCGTCGATGAGGGCGGGCGTCGCGAAGCTCATCGATTCCGGAGGTGGGTTCGATGCTTCATCGAGCCGGTCCGCGCAATCGGTCGGCGACGGCCTGGAGGTGGGCGCCGCGGATCACGTGGCGGTAGACGCCCGCGGCGACGCGTTCTTCGCCGAAGGTCTCGAAGGCCGGCTTGGCGAGCGCCGCCTCGGCCCGTTCATAGCGCGTGGGCCGGGCGGCGAAGAGGCACTCCCGGCCATAGGCCCGGGCGCCGAACTCGGCGATGAAACCGTCGAGTTCGCGCTCCAGCTGTCCGCCGAAGCTGCGTGCATAGCCGTGCATGTCGTCGAGCTTGGCATGCAACTCGCGTTCATCGAGCTCGACCATCAGATGCCGCTCCGCCGCCAGGCGGGCCGGCGGACTCGGATGGCCCACGGTCGGATAGCCGAATGCGGCGACCGCATGGCCGCGCGCCGCGCAGTGCGCCGCGACCTGGTTGGCCAGCAGGCGGCACAGGTCGTGCGAGGGGTTGTAGTCCTCCGCCTCGTCCGCGACGATGCAGTCGATGCCCTGCGCGAGCACATGGGATGTCAAGGCATCGAGCCACTGCGCGAACAGGCGGGTGTCGCCTTCCAGCAGCGCCCGGTAGATCTCCGCGTCGGCCACCGGTTGCACGACCTGCGGCACCCAGTTCGCACCGGCGCTCGCCAGGTTGGCGAGCGTGGGGTCGAGCCGCGGCACGCCGCTCGACCCGGCGCCGTTGGTCAGCACCACGAAGTCGGGCCGTTCGTTGCGCAGCCATTTCCACAGCAGCAGTTCGTGCCCCGAATGGGCGGCGATCACCAGGGACTTCATGCGCGTTGGGTTCTCGACAGCAGGAAGGTCGAAATCCGGCGCAGCGGCGCGGTCACGCGCCACGAACGGCTGGCGTGGACCTCGCGCAATTGCGCCTGCAGGCCAGCGAGTTCGGCGCGCGCCTGCCGGGTCTCATGCTCGGCGTCGGCCAGCCGGGCACCGCACGCGGCGTGCGCGGCCTCGGTGGCGCGCAATTGCTCGGCCTGTGCGGCCGAGCGGTCGGCGTGCCTCTGCACCTCGGCCTGCCGCGCGTCGAGCTGTGCCAGGTGCGCGTCGAGCTGAACCTGGTGCGCGCGCTGGTGGTCGTTGAAGGCCTGGTGCAGCGCCGCGACGTGCTGGTGCAACGACGCCACGACGAGATGCGCTGCCGTGGGGCTGCCACGCCGGATCCAGTCGTCCATGTAGCGCGCCGTCTCGCGTGCGCGTTGGTCGGGAGGCACCTCGACGGTCGGGTATTTCAGTGCGAGTCGCCGTGCGCAGGCCTCCAGCGCACCCAACGTCGCATCGAGTCCGCATTGGGCGCGGCCCCACGCGGCGGCGGCGCCCGCGTCCTGCGCGTCGTACCGGTCGAGTTCGGCGCCCACGTTGTCCCGCGTGATCGGGCGGACCATCAGGGCCCGGCCGAAGTTCCAGCGCCTGGCGTGCGCGACCCCGCCCGCCGTCACCATCTCGCCCATGCCCGCGCTGGGGTCGAGCACCACCACGGCGTTGCCGGTCACCAGCGCCTCGGTGGCACAGCGGCCCTTGGCGAAGACCACGTCGTAGCGGCCGAGTGCAGAAGCGGGGTCGGGCAGGTGGTTGCCGCTTGCGCTGCCGATCACGTCGAGCGTCAGTCCGCGCTGCGCGCAGGCGGCGCGGACTTCCTCGAGTTGCGCATCATGCGCGGCGTAGTTGCTGAACACCAGCGCGCTGCGTGGCCGTGCCGGCAGCGCGCAGCGCTGCAGGAAGCGCGAGAGGTCGACCCCGTTCTGGATCAGTTCGATGCGCTCGCGCGCGATCCCGAATTCGTGCACCAGGCGCTCGGCGCAGTTCTCGTCGACGGCCACATGGCACACGACTTGTGCGAACCGGGCCGGGCGCCCGTGGTCGGCGCTGCGGTCGTGGCAGATCGTGAGCGTCGGCACGTCGTGGAAATGAAGCAGGGCGCGCACCGTCTCGTGGTGGGTGTTGCCAATGATCACGTCGGGCCGCGCGGCCATGTCGGCCAGGTCCGTGACACAGGCGATCGAGGCGTGTCGCAATTCATCGGCCATGTCGCCGAAGGCGGTCGCGAAGATCGTGACCGCGTGCCCGCGCCGACGCAGCCAAAGTGCGAGATCGCGGGTGAACATTTCCGCGCCCGTGCGATGCACGAGATAGCACATCGCGAGCAGGATGTTCAGCGGGCGGCCGGCATCCGGGCCCGGCGCAGCGGTGCGCACGCTCAGCCGAGCGCCGGCGCGCCGGCCAGGACGTGCCCCGCCTGCTGGTCCGCGTGATAGCTCGAGCGCACCATCGCGCCCACCGCCGCGTGGCTGAAGCCCATCTTGTAGGCCTCTTCCTCGAACATCTTGAAGGTGTCGGGATGCACGTAGCGGCGCACCGGCAGGTGGCTGCTGCTGGGCGACAGGTACTGGCCGATGGTCAGCATGTCGATGTCGTGGGCGCGCATGTCGCGCATCACCTGCAGGATCTCCTCGTCCGTTTCGCCGAGGCCGACCATGATGCCGCTCTTGGTCGGCACGTCGGGGTGCAGCGCCTTGAACTTCTTCAGCAGGTTGAGGCTGAACTGGTAGTCGCTGCCTGGGCGCGCTTCCTTGTAGAGGCGCGGCGCGGTCTCCAGGTTGTGGTTCATCACGTCCGGCGGCGCGGCCTTGAGGATCTCGAGCGCGCGGTCGTCGCGGCCGCGGAAGTCGGGCACCAGGATCTCGATCTGCGTCGTCGGCGAGAGCTCGCGGATGTTGCGGATGCAGTCGACGAAATGCTGGCTGCCGCCGTCGCGCAGGTCGTCGCGGTCGACGCTGGTGATCACCACGTACTTGAGGCGCAGCTTGGCGATGGTCTTGGCCAGGTTCAGCGGCTCGTCCTGGTCGAGCGGGTCGGGCCGGCCATGGCCGACGTCGCAGAACGGGCAGCGCCGCGTGCACTTGTCGCCCATGATCATGAAGGTGGCGGTGCCGTTGCCGAAGCACTCGCCGATGTTCGGGCACGAAGCCTCCTCGCACACCGTGTGCAGGTTGCTCTCGCGCAGGATCTGCTTGATCTCGTAGAAGCGGGTGGTCGGCGAGCCGGCCTTGACGCGGATCCAGTCGGGCTTCTTGAGCACCTCGCCCTGCACCACCTTGACCGGGATGCGAGACAGCTTGGCCGCGGCCTTCTGCTTGGCGAGCGGGTTGTAGGTTTCGGGGCCTTGGGCCTCCCTCACCACGGACGGGACGACTTCGGGGGTGCTCATGGCAACTCTCTCTGACGGGGCTCAGGGCGCGAGGTAGGCGGCGAGCTTGCGGCCCAGCACCTGCGCGGCTTCGTCCCAGGTTGTTCGAACGCCGATTGTAGAAAGGTCGACGGTTTGAAGGCCTGCGTAACCGCAGGGGTTGATGCGCGTGAAGGGTTCCAGGTCCATGGCGACGTTGAGCGCCACCCCGTGGTAGGTGCAGTGGCGGCTGACCTTGATGCCCAGCGCGGCGATCTTGCCGAGGCCGCGGAACGGATTCGCGGGGTGGGCCGGGCCGGTCAGCGCGGCATGCGAGAAGGGGTCGTCCAGCCGCACGTAGATGCCGGGCGCGCCGGCGACGCGGTGCCCGGTGACCTCGAAATGGGCCAACGTGCGGATCACGGCCTCCTCGATCCGGTAGACGTATTCCTTCACGTAGTAGCCGGCCCGCTTCAGATCGAGCAGCGGGTAGGCCACCACCTGGCCGGGGCCGTGGTAGGTCACCTGGCCGCCGCGGTCGGTCTGGACCACCGGGATCCCGCCCGGGTTCAGCACGTGGTCGGCCTTGCCCGCCAGGCCCTGGGTGTAGACCGGCGTGTGCTCGCAGAGCCAGAGCTCGTCGGGACTGTCCGGCGTGCGCTCCAGCGTCGCCTGCCGCATCGCCGCGTAGGTCGGGGCGTAGTCGACGCGGCCGAGCAGCGTCGTCGAAAGCTCAGCGCGGGGGTTCAGAGCACCACCTTGACCATGGGGTGGCTCGACAGCGCGCGGTAGATGTCGTCGAGTTGCTCGCGGCTGGTGGCGGTCACGGTGATGGTCACGCCGAGGTAGTTGCCGGCCTTGCTGTTGCGCAGCTCGATCGTGGTGGCGTCGAAGACCGGGTCGAACTGCTCGGCGATCTGCGTCACGGCATGCACGAAGCCGTCGGCCTTCGCGCCCATCACCTTGATCGGGAACTTGGAGGGGTACTCGATCAGCGATTCCTTGCGGGCGTCGAGCGGTGCGGCGGGTGCGGTGGTCATGCGGGGACTCCTGGGTCTCGCGTGCTGCGCGCCTTGGCCTGCTGGTAGCCGGCGTAGAGCGCATGGTAGATCGGGCCGGGCTTGCCGGTGCCGATGGTGCGGCCGTCGAGCGCCACGACCGGCAGCACTTCCTTGCTGGCCGAGGACAGCAGCAGTTCGTCGGCGTCGAAGACCTCGGCGCGCGCGATGCGGCGAAGGCGGAAGGGAATGCCGGCATCGGCGCAGAGCCGCTCGATCAGGCCGTAGCGGATGCCCGCCAGCACCAGGTGGTCCTTGGGCGGCCCGCTGAGCGTGCCGTCCTTCACCACCCAGACGTTGCTGGAGGACGCCTCGCTGAGTCCTTCGTCGCGGAACATGAGGGTCTCGGCGGCGCCGGCCTCGACGCTGATCTGCCGCGCCAGCACCGCGCCGAGCAGGCTGGTGGCCTTGATGTGGGCCTTCTGCCAGCGGAAGTCGGGTGCGCTGACGCAGGCGACGCCCTGGGCGCGGGCCACGTCGGCCACCGGCTTCAGGGGGTTGACCATCATGAACACCGTCGGCGCGAGGCCTTGCGGCATCGCATGGTCGCGCGGCGCCACGCCACGCGTCACCTGGATGTAGATGCCCTGCATGGCCGCGCGCTGCGCCGGCGGCGCGGCATCGACCAGGCGCATCGCGATCGCCCGCCATTCGGTGGCCGGATGCGGGTTGCGGATCTTCAGCTCGGCCAGGGAGCGATCGAGCCGCGCCATGTGCTCGTCGAAGCAGAAGGGCTGTCCGCCATAGGCCGGTACCATTTCGTAGACGCCGTCGCCGAAGATGAAGCCACGGTCGAGCACGCTGACCTTGGCCTCGCGCAGCGGCGTGTAGCCGCCGTCGAGGTAGCAGAGGGCGTCGGGGAGGGCATCGGCAATCGGGTGCATGGGGAATTATGGTGGGGGCGCTCGGACGTTTCCCAAGCGATGTCGGAGCATCCCGGCGCGGCGCCGGGGAACTTTTCCTGCTCCGCCGTACGGGCTGGCGGAACGCCATGGGTTTTTACTTATAATCAATGGCTTTGTAGAAATTCTGGGTCGTCATCCGGGCTTCATTCGAAATGAAAACAATCGCCCGCCATGAATCGAGTGAAGTCCCTGAGGACATCGCGGACCCGGAAGACGACTTCAAGCCGCTGACAGCCGAGGAGGCCCAGCGGCTGCGCGACCGGAAGCCGTTGATCTCGCCCTGGCGGGTGATCGCGATTCAGGTCGTTGGGGGGCTGCTGGCGGCATTGGCCGCCTGGGGTCTGACAGGGAGACAAAATCTGGGATGGTCGGCCGGATATGGCGCGCTCGCGGTGGTCATTCCCGCCGCGGTGTTCGCACGAGGTCTGACCGGACGCTTTGCGTCGCTGAATCCGGGCACTGCGGTGTTCGGATTCTTCTTGTGGGAAATGGTCAAGATGGCCTTGACGGTGGCGATGCTGATCGCCGCGCCAAGGCTGATTACGGCGCTGAGCTGGCCGGCGATGCTGGTGGGCTTGGTGGTGACAATGAAGGCGGCTTGGGTGGCAGTGATGCTGGGCCCCAAGCGCCCGAAACTTTGAGACGAGTAACGGATGGCTGCTGAAAACGCTGCGGAACACGGTATGACCGCTGGTGAATACATCATTCACCACTTGACGCACCTGCAAAGCTCCAAGCCTGGAGGTGTGGCCGATCTCTCCGTATTCAACTTCGACTCGCTGTTCTTTTCGATTCTGCTCGGCGTGCTGGGCTGCTGGATCCTCTGGCTGGCTGCCCGCAAGGCGACTTCGGGCGTCCCGGGTCGCTTTCAGGCCGCGGTCGAGATCCTGATCGAAGTGGTCGACCTGCAGGCCAAGGGCATCGTCCACAACGCCCAGAGCCGCAAGTTCGTCGCCCCGCTGGCGCTGACGATCTTCGTCTGGATCTTCATGCTCAATGCGATGGACTTGTTCCCGGTCGACCTGTTCCCGGCCATCTGGGCGAAGATCTTCGCCGTCGCCGGCGGCGAACCGGAGCACGCCTATCTGCGCGTCGTGCCGACCGCCGACCTCTCGGTGGCCATGGGCATGTCGGTCTCGGTGCTGCTGATCTGCCTGTTCTACAACATCAAGATCAAGGGCCTCGGCGGCTGGATCCACGAACTGTTCACTGCGCCTTTCGGCAACCACTGGGCGCTGTACCCCTTCAACTTCGCCATGCAGATGATCGAGTTCATCTCCAAGACGGTCTCGCACGGCATGCGGCTGTTCGGCAACATGTATGCCGGCGAACTGATCTTCCTGCTGATCGCCCTGATGGGCGGCGCCTGGACGCTGTCCGCCACCGGCATCTTCCTGGCGCTGGGCCACATCGTCGCGGGCACGGCCTGGGCCATCTTCCACATCCTGATCATCACGCTGCAAGCCTTCGTGTTCATGATGCTGGCGCTGGTCTACATCGGCCAGGCGCACGATCACCACTGATCATCTGCTTTCGTTTTTTTCTTTTCTCTTCAACCAAAGTCCTCTAGGAGTCATCATGGAAGTTATCAGCTTTGTCGCACTGGCCGCCGGCCTGATCATCGGTCTGGGCGCTGTCGGCGCATGTATCGGCATCGGCATCATGGGCAGCAAGTACCTCGAATCGGCTGCCCGCCAACCCGAGCTGATGGGCGAACTGCAAACCAAGATGTTCCTGCTGGCGGGTCTGATCGATGCCGCGTTCATCATCGGTACCGGTATCGCGCTGTGGTTCGCAACGGCCAACCCGTTCCTCGCGCAAATCGCCAACCTGCCGAAGTAATCGAGTCCAGGCTTTCTCGTCGAACCCATGTCGTTCCGCGCTGAATGGCCTCGGATTCATTCCCAAAGAGAGGGTGAAAAGTGAGCATTACCGGTACCCTGATCGTCCAGATGATCGTGTTCCTGATCCTTGTCGGGTTCACGATGAAGTTTGTGTGGCCGCCGATCGCCAAGGCGTTGGACGATCGCGCCCAGAAGATCGCCGAAGGCCTCGCCGCCGCCGACCGCGCAAAGAGCGAACTGTCCGCCGCCAACAAGCGCGTGGAAGTCGAACTCGGCAAGGCGCGCAACGAGTCCGCCCAGCGTCTTGCCGATGCCGAACGTCGTGCGCAGGCCATCGTTGAAGAGGCCAAGGGCCGCGCCACGGAAGAGGGCAACAAGATCGTTGCGGCCGCCCGTGTCGAAGCCGGGCAGCAAGCCGTGAAGGCCCGCGAGGCCCTGCGCGAGCAAGTCGCCGCGCTGGCCGTCAAGGGCGCCGAGCAGATCCTGCGCAAGGAAGTGAATCCGGCCGTCCACGCCGATTTGCTGGCCCGCCTGCAGACCGAACTCTGATCACGCCATGGCCGAACTCGCCACCATCGCACGTCCCTACGCCGAAGCGCTGTTCAAGGCGTCGTCGTCCGACCTCGCCGCCACCGGCGCCTGGCTCGACAACGTCGCCGCCATCGCCGGCAGTCCCGATCTGCTGCAGTTCGCGGACAACCCCAAGGCCACGCCCGAGCAGGTGCTCGGGGTTGTCGCTGCCGCGCACGGTTCGCCGCTGCCGCCGCACGCGAACAACTTCCTGATGGCGCTGCTCGAGAACGGACGCTTCCCCGCGCTGCCCGAGATCGCCAGGCAGTTCCGCACGCTGGCCAGCGCGCAGAGCGGCACGTCCGATGCCGTGGTGTACAGCGCCTTCCCGATCGACGGCGCCGCCCTGGGCAATATCTCCGCCGCGCTCGAAAAGCGTTTCGGCCGCAAGTTGCAGTTCACGGTCCAGCAGGACCCGTCGCTGATCGGCGGCATTCGTGTGGTGGTCGGTGACGAAGTGCTCGACACCTCCGTCAAAGCGCGCCTTGAACAAATGAAAGTTGCGCTGGCAGCCTGAAGGCCGCCAGCCCCTTACAAAGAAAGAAGGAAAGAGTCATGCAACTCAATCCCGCAGAAATTTCCGAACTGATCAAGAGCCGCATCGAGGGCCTCGGCGTCAGCGCGAACATCCGCAACGAAGGCACCGTGGTGTCGGTGACCGACGGCATCGTGCGCGTGCACGGCCTGTCGGACGCAATGCAGGGCGAAATGCTCGAGTTCCCGCCGTCGGCTGACGGCACGCCGTCGTTCGGCCTGGCGCTGAACCTCGAGCGCGACTCGGTCGGCGCCGTGATCCTGGGCGAGTACGAGCACATCTCCGAAGGCGACACCGTCAAGTGCACGGGCCGCATTCTCGAAGTGCCGGTCGGCCCCGAACTGATCGGCCGCGTGGTGAATGCGCTGGGCCAGCCGATCGACGGAAAGGGTCCGATCAACGCCAAGATGACCGACGTGATCGAAAAGGTCGCCCCGGGCGTGATCGCCCGCCAGTCGGTCGACCAGCCGATGCAGACCGGCCTGAAGTCGATCGACTCGATGGTGCCGATCGGCCGTGGCCAGCGCGAGCTGATCATCGGCGACCGCCAGACCGGCAAGACCGCCGTGGCGATCGACGCGATCATCAACCAGAAGGGTCAGAACATGACCTGCGTCTACGTCGCGATCGGCCAGAAGGCTTCGTCGATCAAGAACGTGGTGCGTTCGCTGGAACAAGCCGGCGCGATGGAATACACCATCGTGGTCGCCGCCTCCGCTTCGGAATCGGCCGCCATGCAATACGTCAGCGCCTACTCGGGCTGCACGATGGGCGAGTACTTCCGCGACCGCGGCCAGGACGCGCTGATCGTCTATGACGACCTCTCCAAGCAAGCCGTGGCCTACCGCCAGGTCTCGCTGCTGCTGCGCCGCCCGCCGGGCCGCGAAGCCTACCCCGGCGACGTGTTCTATCTCCACAGCCGCCTGCTCGAGCGCGCCGCCCGCGTCAACGCCGACTATGTCGAAGCCTTCACCAAGGGTGAAGTCAAGGGCAAGACCGGCTCGCTGACCGCACTGCCGATCATCGAGACGCAAGCCGGTGACGTGTCGGCCTTCGTTCCGACCAACGTGATCTCGATCACCGACGGCCAGATCTTTCTGGAAACCAACCTGTTCAACGCCGGTATCCGCCCCGCCATCAACGCCGGTATCTCGGTGTCGCGCGTGGGCTCGTCGGCACAGACGAAGATCATCAAGGGCCAGTCCGGCGGTATCCGTACCGACCTGGCCCAGTACCGTGAACTGGCTGCGTTCGCGCAGTTCGCTTCCGACCTCGACGAAGCGACCCGCAAGCAGCTCGACCGCGGTGCCCGGGTGACCGAACTGCTGAAGCAGGCCCAGTACAGCCCGCTGCCCATCTCGCTGATGGGTGCCACGCTGTTCGCGGTCAACAAGGGCTTCATGGACGATGTCGAGATCAAGAAGATCCTCTCTTTCGAACACGGCCTGCACCAGTTCCTGAAGTCCAGCCATGGTGCGCTGCTCGACAAGATCGAGCAGTCCAGGGCGCTCGACAAGGACGCCGAAGCCGAACTGAACACGGCGGTTGCCGCGTTCAAGAAGTCGTTCGCCTGATCGACGACCAAGGAAGGAAACAGTCCATGAGCCCCCACGCTCGCATTCACTCGCTGCCCCCCGCGGGGGCGCGTACCTCCTTGAGGCGGCTCGGCGGAGGTACCCATGGCAGCTGGTAAGGAAATCCGCGGCAAGATCAAATCGGTGGAGAACACCAAGAAGATCACCAAGGCCATGGAAATGGTCTCGGTTTCCAAGATGCGCAAGGCGCAGGAACGCATGCGCGCGGCCCGCCCCTACAGCGAGAAGATCCGCGACATCGCGGCCAACCTCGGCCAGGCGAACCCGGAGTACACGCACGCGTTCATGAAGACGAACGAGGCCAAGGCGGTCGGGTTCATCGTCGTGACCAGCGACAAGGGCCTGTGCGGTGGCTTGAACACCAACCTGCTGCGTGCCGTGACCGCCAAGTTGCGCGAGGCGCAAAGCGCCGGCAAGACGATCGAATCGGTCGCCATCGGCAGCAAGGGGCTCGGCTTCCTGAACCGCATCGGCGCCCGCGTGGTTTCGCACGTGACGCACCTGGGCGACACGCCGCACCTCGACAAGCTCATCGGGCCGGTCAAGACGCTGCTCGATGCCTACGCCGAGGGCAAGATCTCGGCCGTGCACCTCTGCTACACCAAGTTCATCAACACCATCAAGCAAGAGCCGATGGTGGAGCAGCTGCTGCCCCTGGCCGCGGAAACGCTTCGCACCGACTCGGGCCGTCACTCGTGGGACTACATCTACGAACCCGATGCGCAGAGCGTGATCGATGAACTGCTGGTGCGCTATGTCGAATCGCTGGTGTACCAGGCGGTGGCCGAGAACATGGCGTCCGAGCATTCGGCGCGGATGGTGGCCATGAAGGCCGCGACCGACAACGCAGGCAACGTGATCGATGAACTCAAGCTGGTCTACAACAAGACCCGCCAGGCAGGCATCACCAAAGAGCTGTCGGAAATCGTTTCGGGCGCCGCGGCGGCCGCCGGCGTCTGAGCCTTTCGGCCCTCAACAGATTTAAATTTTTATCGGAGCAGACATGGCTCAAGCAGAAGCAGTTCAAGGCAAGATCGTTCAATGTATCGGCGCCGTGGTCGACGTGGAGTTTCCGCGCGACAAGATGCCCAAGATCTACGACGCCTTGAAGTACGAAGGCGGTGGCCTGACCCTCGAGGTGCAGCAGCAGCTCGGCGACGGGGTGGTGCGCACCATTGCGCTCGGCTCGTCGGACGGACTGCGCCGCGGACTGATCGTGACCAACACCGGCGCACCGATCACGGTGCCCGTCGGCAAGGCGACGCTGGGTCGCATCATGGACGTGCTCGGCCGGCCGATCGACGAGCGCGGCGACGTCGGTCAGGAGCTCACCGCTTCGATCCACCGCAAGGCCCCCGAGTACGACGAACTCTCGCCCTCGCAGGACCTGCTTGAAACCGGCATCAAGGTGATCGACCTGGTTTGCCCGTTCGCCAAGGGCGGCAAGGTGGGTCTGTTCGGCGGCGCCGGCGTGGGCAAGACCGTGAACATGATGGAGCTCATCAACAACATCGCCAAGGCGCACTCGGGCCTGTCCGTGTTCGCCGGCGTCGGTGAGCGCACCCGCGAAGGCAACGACTTCTATCATGAGATGGCCGATTCCGGCGTCGTGAACCTCGAGAACCTCGGCGAGTCGAAGGTCGCCATGGTCTACGGCCAGATGAACGAGCCCCCGGGCAACCGTCTGCGCGTGGCCCTGACCGGCCTGACCATCGCCGAGTCGTTCCGCGACGAGGGCCGCGACGTGCTGTTCTTCGTCGACAACATCTACCGCTACACGCTGGCCGGTACCGAAGTGTCGGCGCTGCTGGGCCGGATGCCTTCCGCCGTGGGCTACCAGCCGACGCTGGCCGAAGAAATGGGCCGTCTGCAAGAGCGGATCACGTCGACCAAGGTCGGCTCGATCACCTCGATCCAGGCCGTTTACGTGCCGGCCGACGACTTGACCGACCCGTCGCCCGCCACCACCTTCGCCCACCTGGACTCCACCGTGGTGCTGTCGCGCGACATCGCCTCGCTCGGTATCTACCCGGCCGTGGACCCGCTGGACTCGACCTCGCGCCAGCTCGACCCGCTGGTCGTCGGCGAAGAGCACTACAACGTGGCCCGCGCCGTGCAAGGCACGCTGCAGCGCTACAAGGAACTGCGCGACATCATCGCCATTCTGGGCATGGACGAACTGGCACCGGAAGACAAGCTGGCCGTGGCCCGCGCCCGGAAGATCCAGCGCTTCCTGTCGCAGCCTTTCCACGTGGCCGAAGTGTTCACCGGTTCGCCCGGCAAGTACGTGCCGCTGTCCGAGACGATCCGCGGCTTCAAGATGATCGTGAACGGCGAAGCCGACCACCTGCCGGAACAAGCGTTCTACATGGTGGGTGGCATTGATGAAGCTTTCGAAAAGGCCAAGAAGGTCGCTTAAGGAATCCCCATGGCAGGCACCATTCACGTCAACGTGGTCAGCGCCGAGGAGTCGATCTTCTCGGGCGAGGCCAAGTTCGTTGCTCTGCCCGGTGAAGCCGGCGAGCTCGGCATCTACCCGCGCCACACGCCGCTGATCACGCGCATCCGCCCCGGCGCGGTGCGCATCGAGACGGCCGACGGCGGCGAGGAATTCGTCTTCGTGGCCGGCGGCATTCTCGAAGTGCAACCGACCACCGTGACCGTGCTGTCCGACACCGCGATCCGCGGCAAGGACCTCGACGACGAGAAGGCCAACGCCGCCAAGGCCGCGGCCGAGGAAGCGCTCAAGACCGCCAAGACCGACATCGATATCGCGATGGCGCAGTCGGAACTGGCGGTCATGGCGGCCCAACTCGCGGCACTGCGCAAGTACCGCCAAAAAAAGTAGGGCTCGCCCAGCTTCGCGATTCAAGGCCGCCTTCGGGCGGCTTTTGCGTTCTTGGGCGCCATGATCGACAACTTTGGTCTTTATTTGGCCAAAGTTAAGTCTTGTTCGGCTGAAGCCTCGCCTCTAGTATTCGCTCGATCCGCCCCGGCCCGGCCGCGGCGAGACGACGAAGAACAAGACTGGAGACAAGCACTTGGCCCCTTGGAGCCGATTGACCGCGGACGAGATGCTCCTGCTGGAGACCACCTTCTGGTCGGCCGGCGGATCGCGCCATGGCATGGCCGAGCAGCTCGGCTTCTCGAAGAGCAAGGCCAATGCGTTGATCGCCGGCCTGGTCGATCAGGGCCTGCTCGCCGAAGCCGGCCTGCAGCGCTCCTCGGGCGGCCGGCGGCCCGAGAAGCTCCAATTGCATGCCGGCCTCGGCGTGGTGGTGGGCATCGACATCGGCGCCACCAGCCTCGACGTCGCCGTGCTGGGCCCGGACCTCGCCGTGCTGGCCCACCACGCGGAAGCCGCCGACGTGCGCGAAGGCCCGGGCGTCGTCCTGGCCCGGGTGCGCGTGCTGGTGCGCGAGTTGCTGGCGCGGGCCGGCTTCGAGGCCCGCCAGGTGATCGGCATCGGCATCGGCGTGCCGGGGCCGGTCAACTTCGAGATCGGTCAGCTGGTGAACCCGCCGCTGATGCCGGCCTGGGACAGCTTCTCGATCCGGGACTACCTGCGCGAGGACTACGCAGCGCCGGTATTCGTCGACAACGACGTCAACCTGATGGCGCTCGGCGAGCTCTGGCGCCTCAGGCGCTCGCTCTCGAATTTCCTCGTCATCAAGGTCGGCACCGGCATCGGCTGCGGCATCGTCTGCCATGGCGAGGTGTATCGCGGTGCCGCCGGGTCGGCCGGCGACGTCGGCCATATCTGCGTCGACCAGGAAGGCCCGCGTTGCCATTGCGGCAACCTGGGCTGCGTCGAGGCGATGGCGGCCGGCCCGGCGATCACGCGGATGGCGTTGCGGGCTGCCGAGGCCGGCGAGAGCGCCGCGCTGGCGGCGTGCCTGCGCAGCAACGGCCGCATCGAGGCGATCGACGTCGGCGAGGCCAGCCGTGCGGGCGATGCCTCGGCCAACGCGATCGTTCAGCGCTCCGGCAGCCTGATCGGCCAGATGCTGGCGTCGATCGTCAACTTCTTCAATCCGTCGCACGTGTTCATCGGCGGCGGCATCACGCGCATCGGCCCGCTGTTCCTGGCCGCCGTGCGGCAGAGCGTCTACCAGCGGTCGCTGGCGCTGTCGACACGGCACCTGGAGATCCAGTACACGCCGCTGGGCGCGCAGGCCGGCTTGATCGGCGCCGGCGTGCTGGCGATGCACGAGACGCTGAAGGTGCGCGGAGTGGCGCCGTGAAAAACGCTGTTGCAGTCGAGTTCGACAGCGTGGTGAAGGCCTTCGGTCCGGTGCAGGTGCTGCATGGCGTGAGCTTCTCGCTGGCACCCGGCCGTGTCTACGGCCTGCTCGGCGAGAACGGTGCCGGCAAGTCGACGCTGATGAAGATCCTCGCCGGCTACGAGTCGCTGACCGGCGGCACGCTCACGGTCAATGGCGAGCCGCAGCAGTTCACCAGCTCGCGCGATGCCGAGGCGCTCGGCATCGTGCTGATCCACCAGGAGTTCAACCTGGCGGAAGACTTGAGCGTGGCCCAGAACATCTTTCTCGGCCACGAGAAGAAGAAGGGCTGGCTGCTCGACGACGCTGCAATGGAGCGCGATGCGGCGAGTGCGCTGGCGGAGGTCGGACTCGACATCGATCCGAGCACCAAGGTGCGCCGGCTGATCGTGGCCGAGAAGCAGCTGGTCGAGATCGCCAAGGCCATCTCGCGCCACGCCCGCCTCCTGATCATGGACGAGCCGACCGCGACCCTCACGCCCGGCGAGACCGAGCGCCTGTTCAAGCTGATCGCCCAGCTGCGCGCCGACGGCGTGACCATCGTCTACATCTCGCACAAGCTCGACGAGGTCGAGCAGGTCACCGACGAGGTGATCGTGATGCGCGATGGCCGTTTCGTCGCGAGAGCGATGACCTCCGACGTCACGCGCCACCAGATGGCGAACCTGATGGTCGGGCGCGAGCTGGCCGATCTCTATCCGCCGCGCGACGTGGTGGTCACGGCGGCCGCCCCGGCGATGCGAGTGCGCGACTTCGTCGTGCCCGGGTGGGCGCAGAACGCGAGCTTCGAAGTGCGTCCGGGCGAGATCCTGGGCTTTGCCGGCCTCGTCGGCGCCGGGCGCACCGAGCTGTTCGAAGGTCTGCTGGGCCTGCGCCCCGCCACGGGCACGGTCGAGATCG
This sequence comes from Variovorax sp. P4_B11, assembly GCF_056402355.1. Lineage (NCBI taxonomy): Bacteria > Pseudomonadati > Pseudomonadota > Betaproteobacteria > Burkholderiales > Comamonadaceae > Variovorax > Variovorax sp. P4_B11. The sequence continues at coordinate 65,921 of NZ_JBFUHO010000029.1, read as the reverse complement.
AAGGCCAGGCGCGCCGCTTGCGCAATCCGCGCGATGCCGCCAAGCATGGACTGACCTACTTGAGCGAGGACCGCAAGGGCAAGGGCCTGCACGTCAACCTCGGCCTGCGCCAGAACCTGACGCTGATGGCGCTCGAACGCTATGCGCGGCCCTGGCTGAAACCCGAGGCCGAACGCAGCGCGCTGGCCGAGGCCGTGAAGGACTACGGCATCCGCACCGGCGACCTCGATGCCCGTGCCTCCTCGCTGTCGGGCGGCAACCAGCAGAAGCTGGCGCTGGCCAAGGTGCTGCAGCCGCGGCCCAAGGTGGTGGTGCTCGACGAGCCGACCCGCGGCGTCGATGTCGGCGCCAAGCGCGACATCTACTTCCTGATCCAGCGACTGGCCCGCCAGGGGCTGGCCGTGATCGTCGTGTCCTCCGAGCTGATGGAGCTGATCGGACTGTGCCACCGCGTCGCGGTGATGCGCGCGGGCCGTCTGGTCGCCACGCTCGATGCCGACCATCTGACCGAAGAGGACTTGATCGCTCATGCCACCGGAACCGCTTCCTCGTAGCGCCCAGGCCGCGCACCGCCCGCTCACCCGCCCGCGCTGGACCGAGCGCCTGCACGGCTTGGGCCCGGTCATCGGCCTGGTGCTGCTGTGCATCGCCGGCACCTTGCTGAACGGCGATTTCGCTACGCTCGACAACGCGATGAACGTGCTCACGCGCACCGCCTTCATCGGCATCATCGCGGTCGGCATGTGCTTCGTGATCATCTCGGGCGGCATCGATCTGTCGGTCGGCTCGATGGCCGCGCTGATCGCCGGCTGCGTGATCATGTTCATCAACGCGATGGGCCCGGCGCTCGGCTCGCCGCTGCTCGCGGTGGTGCTCGGCGCGGTGCTGGCCGTGGTGCTCGGCGCCACCTTCGGCCTGGCGCACGGGCTCCTGATCACCAAGGGGCGCATCGAGCCCTTCATCGTGACGCTCGGCACGCTGGGCATCTTCCGCGCCTACCTGACCTACTTCGCCGACGGCGGCGCGCTGACGCTGGACAACGAGCTGTCGGACCTCTATGCGCCGGTGTACTACGCGAGCCTCGCGGGCATCCCGGTGCCGGTGTGGGTGTTCTTCATCGTCGCCGTGATCGGCGGCCTGATCCTCAACCGCACCGCCTATGGGCGCTACGTGCAGGCGATCGGCTCGAACGAGCAGGTGGCGCGCTATGCGGCGGTCGGCGTCGACAACGTCAAGATCATGACCTACGTGCTGCTCGGCGTCTGCGTCGGCATCGCGACCCTGCTGTACGTACCGCGGCTCGGCTCGGCCTCGCCGACCACCGGCCTGCTGTGGGAGCTCGAGGCGATCGCCGCGGTGATCGTCGGCGGCACGGCGCTCAAGGGCGGCGCCGGCAGCATCACGGGCACCGTGATCGGCGCGATCCTGCTCTCGGTCATCAGCAACATCCTGAACCTCACCAGCATCATCAGCGTGTACCTCAATGCCGCGGTGCAGGGCATCGTGATCATCGTCGTGGCCTTCCTGCAGCGCGGCAAGCGCTAGGCCGCGCGCTCTTTTTCCCGTCCGTTCCACTTCTTTCACAACAGGAGACAAGCAGCATGACACCCCTCACACGACGCCTGGCGCTGAGCGCCCTTGCCGCCGCGAGCATCGCGGCCTTCCCGGCGCTGGCGGCCGCCGAGACGGTCAACCTCGGCGTCTCGATCCCGGCCGCGACGCACAGCTTCATGGGCGGCATCAACTACTGGGCCAACCAGGCCAAGAAAGACCTCGAGAAAGAGCACAAGGACCTGAAGATCACCATCAAGACCGCAGCCAACGCGCCCGAGCAGGCCAACCAGCTGCAGGACCTGTCGACCGTGAGCAAGATCAACGCGCTGGTCGTGTTTCCGTTCGAGTCGGCCGCGCTGACCAAGCCGGTGGCCCAGGTCAAGGCCAAGGGCACCTATGTCACGGTGGTCGACCGCGGCCTGACCGACACCAGCGCCCAGGACGCCTACGTGGCCGGCGACAACACCGCCTTCGGCAAGATTCCCGCTGAATACATTGCCAAGAAGCTCAACGGAAAGGGCAATGTGGTGGCGTTGCGCGGCATCGCCACCACGCTGGACAACGAGCGCATGGATGCCTTCAACAGCGTGCTCAAGGACTACCCGGGCATCACGCTGCTCGACGCCAAATACGCCAACTGGAACCGCGACGACGCCTTCAAGGTGACGCAGGACTACCTGACGCGCTTCAAGAAGATCGACGCCATCTGGGCCGCCGACGACGACATGGCGGTGGGCGTGCTGAAGGCCATCGAGCAGGCCAAGCGCGACGACATCCTGGTGGTGTTCGGTGGTGCCGGCGCCAAGGGCATGGTCAAGACCATCATGGACGGCAAGGATCCGCGGATCCAGGCCGACGTGAGCTACTCGCCGAAGTTCATCTACGACGCGATCAAGCTCACGGCCGAAGCCCGGCTGAAGGGCGAGAAGCTGCCGGCGACGACGATCATTCCTTCGGTGCTGATCACCAAGGACAACGCGAAGAGCTTCTACCACCCGGACTCGCCTTTCTGATTGTTGCTCGCCCCCAGGTTGCCCGGCACTTCGTGTCCGGGCGCCCACCCCCTACCGGGGGCAACACCAGCGGCCCGGCAAAGCCGGTTCCGCGGTGTTTCACCAAGGGCGCGCTTCGCGGCGCTTGAAACTGCATGACACACGACACTCTTCCGCGCAAGCTGCGCTACGCGATGGTCGGCGGCGGTCGCGACGCCTTCATCGGCGCGGTGCACCGCAAGGCGATCGCGCTCGACGGGCAGATCGAACTGGTCGCCGGCGCGCTGTCGTCGAGCCCCGAGAAAGCCAAGGCCTCGGGGCGCGAGCTGTTCCTGGCCGAGGACCGCAATCACGGCGACTGGCAGGCCCTGCTCGACGACGAGCTGAAGCGGCCGACCGACGAGCGCATCGACTTCGTCTCGATCGTCACGCCGAATCACGTCCACCACCCCGTGGCTCAAGCGTTTGTCGACGCCGGCTTCCACGTGGTCTGCGACAAGCCGCTGGTGCACACGCGTGTGCAGGCCGACGCGCTGGTCGCGGCGGTGGCACGGCAGGGCACGGTGTTCGGCGTCACCTACAACTACACCGGCTACCCGATGGTCCGGCAGGCGCGCGAGATGGCGCGCGCGGGCCAGCTCGGCGAGATCCGCAAGGTGGTCGTCGAATACAACCAGGGCTGGCTCGCGACGCGTCTCGAAGGCGAAGGCAACAAGCAGGCCGCGTGGCGCAGCGACCCGGCGAAGAGCGGTGCCGCGGGGGCGATCGGCGACATCGGCTCGCATGCCGAGAACCTGGTCGCGACCGTGACGGGCCTTCAGATCGAAAGCCTCTGCGCCGACCTGAGCGCGCTGGTGCCCGGGCGGCCGCTCGACGACGACGGCAGCCTGCTGCTGCGCTTCGCCGGCGGTGCGCGCGGCGTGCTGATCGCATCGCAGATCAACACCGGGCTCGAGAACGACCTGCGGCTGCGGGTCTCCGGCACGCTCGGCACGCTGATCTGGCGGCAGGAACAGCCGAGCGAACTGACGCACCTGCCGCACGACGGGCCGAAGCGCATCCTCACGCGCGGCTCGCCCTGGTTGTGCGAAGCGGCGCAGCGCGCGAGCCGGCTGCCGAGCGGGCATCCGGAAGGCTTCATCGAGGCCTTCGCCAATGTATACGGCGGGGTGGCGGCGGACATCCGGGCGCGGCTTGCGGGCCAGGCCGCAGATCCGCTTGCGGCTGACTATCCGCGCGTGGAAGACGGCGCACGCGGCGTGCGCTTCATCGAGCGCACGGTGGCCTCGGCGGCCAGTGAACTGAAGTGGACGCCCTGGTGAAGCGGGCACGGGGGTCGCAGGCCGCGGCTCACGGCGCGTCGCGCCCGATCAGCGAGGGCATCTCGGGCTACAGCACCACCGGCGCATCCGGCAGCTCGTTGCGATCCGCCTGCCCCTCCGCCAGCGGAAAGTGCTCGACCAGCAGCGCCGACACCTCTTCCAGCGCCTGGGTCAGCCCGTCCTCGAAGCGCCCCTCGCGGAAAGCGGCGCCCATGCGCTGGGCCATCGCTGCCCACTGCGCGTCGTCGACGCGGGCATCGATGCCGCGGTCGGCGACGATCTCGATCGCGTGCTCGGCCAGCAGCAGGTAGATCAGCACGCCGTTGTTGTGCTCGGTGTCCCAGACCCTCAGCTTGCCGAACAGCATGATCGCGCGCTCGCGCGCCGGCGCACCGCGCCACAGGTAGGACAGCGGCAGCCCGGCCTCGACGCAGACGCGGATCTCGCCGCTGTGGCGCCGCTCGCTGGCGGCGACGCGGCGCGTGAGCCGGTCCAGCACCTCGGCCGGCAAGGCGCGGCGAACATCGGCCTCGTCGGTCCAGCGGTGGCGCCAGATGCGGCCCAGTCGGGCGAACAGCGAAGCGGAGGAAGATGAAGGAGATGCCATGGCTACCAGTCTCCCGAAGCGCCGCCGCCGCCGAAGTCGCCTCCGCCACCGGAGCTGAAGCCGCCGCCGCCGCCGCCCGAAGACGATCCGCCGCCCCAGCCGCCGCCGCCGCCAAAGCCGCCACCGCCTCGCCGCCCGATCGACGGCCCGGCGCCGAGCGCGGTCGACAGCAGCGTGAAGAGCAGGGCGCCCAGCGCGGCCAGCACCGCGATCACGAGGCTCGATGTCAGCACCATCACCACCACGCCGGTCAGCCCGCCGAGCGCCAGCGAGCCCGGGACCTTGCCGAGGATGCGGCGCGCGATCGGCCCGCCCACCAGGACGACGGCGAACAGGAAGATGCCGAGGTCCTGCCAGTTGAAGCCGCTGCCGGAAGCGCGGCCGTCGCCGAAGTCGCCGCCGCGCGCATCCACCTCCGGCAGGGCCTCGCCGTTGACGCGGGCGATCAGCTGGTCGGCCGCGGCATCGAGTCCGCCGGCGAAGTCGTTCTGGCGGAAGCGCGGCTTCATCGCCTCGTCGATGATGCGGGCCGCGGCCAGGTCGGGCACCGCGCCTTCGAGCGCCTTGGCGACCTCGATGCGCATCTTGCGGTCGTCCTTGGCGACCACCACCAGGATGCCGTCGCCGACCGCCTTGCGGCCGATCTTCCAGGCGTTGCCGACCCGGTTGGCGTAGCTCGCGATGTCCTCGGGCTGCGTGGTCGGGACCATCAGCATCACGATCTGCGAGCCCTTCTTCTGCTCGAAGGCCTGCAGCTTGGCGTCGAGCGCGCTGCGTTGCGCGGCGCTCAGCGTGCCGGTCTGGTCGATCACGCGGGCGTCGAGCGCGGGCACCGGCAGCAGGCCCTGTGCCTGCGCGCCGACCAGCGCCGCCGCCATCAGGAGGAGGGCCGTCAGCGCCTGCCGGATGCGGGCCGCCGTCATCGCGTGCTGCCGCCCGCTACTTCTTCGGAGCGCTGAAATCGACCGTCGGCGGCGTCGAGATCTGGGCTTCGTTCTGGACCGAGAAATTGGCCTTGGGCGGGTAGCCCATCACCTTGGCCGTCAGGTTGGTCGGGAAGCTGCGGGCCAGCACGTTGTACTCCTGCACCGTCTGGATGTAGCGGTTGCGCGCCACCGTGATGCGGTTCTCGGTGCCCTCCAGCGTCACGCGCAGGTCGCGGAAGGCCTGGTTGGCCTTCAGATTGGGATACTGCTCCGACACCGCCATCAGCCGCGACAGCGCGCTCGAGAGCTCGCCCTGCGCCTGCTGGAACTTGTTGAAGGCCTCGGGATTGTTGAGCGTCTCGGGCGTGACCTGGATCGAGGTCGCCTTGGCGCGCGCCTCGATCACCTTGGTCAGCGTCTCCTGCTCGAAGTTGGCCTCGCCCTTGACCGTGGCGACGATGTTGGGCACCAGGTCGGCGCGCCGCTGGTACTGGTTGAGCACCTCGCTCCAGGCCGACTTGCTGGCCTCGTCGAGTCGCTGGAAGTCGTTGTAGCCGCAGCCCGCGAGCGACAGCGTCGCGACGATGATCAGTAGCCAGCGTTTCAACATGTCCGAATCCTCTCTGTGCGAAGTCGGCAAAGGTAGCATAGAAGGATGGCGCCAGACCCCCTCCAGGCCCTGCAGGCCGCGAACCGCCGGCCCCTCGACGGCAGCCCCTCGAAGGGCACGCTGCTGATCGCCGGCGCCACCGGCGCCCTGGGCCACGAGCTGGTACGGCGGCTCGCCGGCCGCCATCGCTACGACCACACCCTGGTACTCGCGCGCGAGCCGATCCGCGACGGCCTGCCGGGCGTCGAGACCGTGCAGGTGGCGGCCTTGCCGATCGCGCAATGGCGGTCCGTGGCGGCCCACACCGCCCTCGTGCTGTTCGAGCCGCCGCGGCTTTTCTATGACCGCGAGCGGGCACTGTGGACGCCCGAGCCGGCGCAGCTGCCGGCGCTGGCCGCCTGGCTGCGGGCCTGCGGCGTCCGGACGCTGGCCGTGGTGCTGCCGCACGACCAGGGGCGCCTGCCCGAGGCGCTGAAGCACGGCCTGGCCAGCCTCGACGAGCAGGCGGTGGTGGCGCTGGGCTTCGAGCGCGTGCTGCTGGTGCGCTCGGCGCGGAAGCCGGCGGCCGTGCGCTACGCCAGCGTGGGCGAGCGGCTGGCAGCCTGGATGCTGTCGATCGCCCGTTTCATGGTGCCGGCCAGCGAGCAGCCGGCGCGGGCGTCGAAGGTGGCCGAGCTGGTCGATGTCGCCCTGGCGCTGGCGCCGCCCGGCGTCCACGTGGCCGCTCCCGAACTGGTCTGGCGCGCGACCCAGGGCGAGCTGCGGGCCGTCGTGCAGGGCTGGGTGGCCGCGCCCCCCTGAGCCGACACGCGACCGAGGCAAAATCACCAACTCCGGCAGCACCCTCCATGTCCACCAAAGCCAAACTCCGCGCCAGCGCCATCGGCGGCACCGCTGACGACGTCGAAGCCGCCTTCTACGAAGCCCTGCAGCGCGGCGACGTCGATGCCCTGATGGACTGCTGGGCCGACGAGGAAGAAGTGTTCTGCGTCCACCCGGGCGGTCCGCGGCTGGTCGGGGCCGAGGCGATCCGCGCCGCCTTCGAGCACATGTTCGGCAACGGCGCCATCCAGGCCACGCCGGCGCGGGTGCGCAAGGTCGAGTCGCTCGCCAGCGCGGTGCACAACGTGCTGGAGCGCATCGAGGTGTTGACCGCCGAAGGGCCGCGCCACGCCTTCGTGCTCGCCACCAACGTCTATCACCGCACCGCGCAGGGCTGGCGCATGGTCGCGCACCATGCCAGCCCCGGCAGTGCCCACGAACCCGGCGACGCCGTCGAAGCGCCGCAGACGCTGCACTGAGCCATGCAATACGTCGCGCCACGCTGGCTGCCGGGCGGCAATCTGCAGACCATCTGGCCGGCGCTGTATGCCCGGCGCGCCGAGGCGCCGCTGCCCGGCTACCGGCGCGAGCGCTGGACCACGCCCGACGGCGATTTCATCGACGTCGACTTCCTGGATGCCGCGGTGGCCGGCCCGAGGCCGCTGCTGGTGCTGTTCCATGGCCTCGAAGGCTCGTCGCGCAGCCATTACGCGGAAGCCTTCGCGGCCTTCGCGCACGCCCGCGGCTGGGACTATGCCGTGCCGCATTTCCGCGGCTGCAGCGGCGAGCTCAACCTGGCGCCGCGGGCCTACCACTCGGGCGACTTCGAGGAGATCGGCTGGATCCTGGCCCGGCTGCGCGCGCGGCGGGACCCGGCGCAGCCGCTGCTGGCGGCCGGCGTCTCGCTCGGCGGCAATGCGCTGATGCGCTGGGCCGAGGAGGCCGGGGGCGAGGCCTCGAAGCTGGCGAATGCGGTGGCTTCCATTTCCGCCCCGCTGGACCTGGCGGCCGGCGGCGCCGCGATCGGCCGCGGCTTCAACCGGCTGGTCTACACGCGGATGTTCCTGTCGACCATGAAGCCCAAGGCGCTGGCCAAGCTGGCCCAGCATCCGGGCCTGTTCGACCGCGACAAGCTGCTCGCGGCCCGTGACCTCTACGCCTTCGACAACGTCTTCACCGCGCCGCTGCACGGTTTTCGCAGTACCGACGACTACTGGTCGCGCGGCTCGGCCAAGCCGCACCTGCACCGAGTCCGGATCCCTGCCCTGGTGGTGAATGCCGTCAACGACCCCTTCGTGCCGGCCGCCAGCCTGCCGCGCCAGGACGAAGTCGGCCGCCACGTCACGCTCTGGCAACCCGCCCATGGCGGCCATGTGGGGTTCCCGCTGGGGCCGCCCCCGGGCCACGTCCGCGCCATGCCCGAGCGCGTGGTCGACTGGCTCAAAGACCACCTCTGACCCGCGAGAGCAGAATCCCTTCATGGATGACATCGTCAAACAGGCCCTGGCCAAGTGGCCGAACGTGCCCCATTGCTACGGCTGGCTCGGACTCGATGCCCGCGGCAACTGGTTCATGCGCGACGACCGCACGCAGGCCATGGGGCCGTTCACGCAGGCCAGGGGCTCGCAGCTGCGGCACGAAAAGCTGATCGATTTCATCCAGCGCAACTACGAGCATGACGAGAAGGGCCAGTGGTTCTTCCAGAACGGGCCCCAGCGGGTCTATGTCGAACTCGAAGCCGCTCCCTGGATCTGGCGCATCGCGGAAGACCTGTCGGTCCGCTCCCACGCCGGGTTGCCGATCGAGCCCACCGCCTGCCTGCTCGACGGCGAGGGCAAGCTCTACCTGGTGGCGGACGTCGGGCTCGGTCTGGTCCACACGCAGGACGTCGGGCTGGCGGCCGAGGCGGTCGAGCAGGGGCGCTGGGTGCCCGAGGACGTCCGCGCCGAGGACCTTCCGGCCCGCTTCGGCTTCGTGCCGAGCCCGGCGGCGAGCCAGCCGGCGCCCCCCGCGCCACCGTCCCGACCATGAAAAAAGCCCGCGTCGCGCGGGCTGTTTTCGGGGGGCGAATCGCTTACTTGCCGGCTGCCACCGCGGGGGCTGCCGCATCGGCGGCAGCGCCTTCGGCTGCCGCCGGCCGGTCGGGCACCGGGAAGGTGGCGCCGCCCGAATTCGCCATGTAGACCACGGCGCGGCCGATCTCGAGATCGTCGAAGTCGCCGCCGCCCTGGGCCGGCATCGCGCCCTTGCCCTTGAGCGCATGCTCCACCAGCGTGGCATAGCCCTGGCCGATGCGGGGGCCCCAGGCCGCGGCATCGCCGTAGTGCGGCGCGCCCGGGATGCCCGGGGCGCCGTGGCAGGTCACGCACTGGGCCTTGAACACGGCCTCGCCGGTGGCCAGCGCCCGGTTGGCGTCGCGGATCTCGATGCTGCCGACCTTCTTGAGGCGCTCGGCGACTTCGCGGTCACGGGTGTCCTTCGAAACGCCGTAGAGCGACATGCCTTCGCCCTCCGCCGATCCCGAGGGATGGGTGCCCGACACCACGAACGACACCAGGCCGACGATGATCAGGATGGGAGCGATGAAAGAGAAAAAGACCGCGAGCAGCAACTGCCTCGGATTCTTGATCGGGCCGGTGTGGGCTTCTTCTGTGGCCTGGTAGTGCGGGTCGTCGCTCATTGCGTCCTCAGTATCGGGGGCTCGGTGGGGCTTTTCGAATCAACCGCGGATTATAGAGAGCCCCTCGGGCCCCGGCCGTCCGGGAACGGCCGGGGCCCGACCCAGGGTCACTTGGTGGCCCAGCCGCCGCCCAGCGTCTTGTACAGGGTGACCTGGTTCTGCAGCCGCGCCTGGCGGACCTGCGCGGTCGCAAGCTGCGAGGTGTACAGCGAACGCTGGGCATCCAGCAGGTCGAGCCCGCTGGCGACGCCGCCGCGATAGCGCATGTCCGACAGTTGGAAACGCGTTTCCTCGGCCTTGGCCTGGGCCACCAGTGCGCGCAGCTCCTCGTCGTAGGTCGCGCGGCCCGCGAGCGCGTCGGCGACCTCGCGGAAGGCCGACTGGATCGACTTCTCGTACTGCGCCACCGCGATCTTCTGGCCCGCGCGCGCCGAGTCCAGGTTGGCCTGGTTGCGTCCGGCATCGAAGATCGGCAGCGTGATCTGCGGCGCGAAGGCCCAGGCCTTCGAACCGCTGTCGAACAGGCCCGAGAATTCCGAACTCGTCGTGCCGATCGAGGTGGTCAGCGTCACGCGCGGGAAGAAGGCGGCGCGCGCGGCTCCGATGTCGGCATTGGCCGCGATCAGCTGCTGCTCGGCGGCGCGGATGTCGGGCCGCTCGGTCAGCAGGTCGGAGGGCAGGCCGGCCGGCAGCTCCGGCATCGGCGCCAGCGCCTGCAGTCCCTGGTCGCCGCCGGCGACGGTCTCCGGCGGCACCGGCGCACCGAGCAGCAGCGCCAGCGCATTCTCGTCCTGCATCCGCAGCCGCTGCTGCTGCGCGTAGGAGGCGCGTGCGGTTTCGGCCTGCGCCTCGGCGAAGCGGTAGTCGATCTCGGACGCCACGCCGTTGTCGAAGCGCAGCTTGGTGAGCTTTAGCGAATCGTCGCGCGTGACCATGGTGCGGCGCGTGATCTCCAGCGCCTCGTCGTCGCCGAGCACCGCCAGCCAGCCGTTGGCCACGGCGGCGATCAGGCTGATCTGGGTCGACTTGCGGGCTTCCTCGGTGGCCAGGTACTGGGCCAGCGCGGCGTCCTTCAAGCTCGCCACGCGGCCGAAGAAGTCGAGCTCCCAGGCCGTCACGCCCAGGCCGACCGAATAGCTGGAGCTCACGCTGTCGCCGAGCAGAGACGGGCGCTGGCGGGTGCCGCTGGCGCTGGCATTGAGGGTCGGGTACAGCGCCGAGCGGGTGATCTGGAACTGGGCCCGGGCCACCTCGATGTTGAGGATCGCCACCTGCAGGTCGCGGTTGTTCGTGAGCGAGAGGCCGATCAGCTTCTGCAGCCGCGGGTCGGTGAAGTAGTCCTGCCAGGCCACCGTGGCGGCCGGCAGTTCCCCGGGCGCGGTCGGTGCCGCCGCCGCGTTCGGGAAAGTGGCCGGCACCGGCGGCGCCGGGCGCTCGTAGGTCGGGATCAGCGAGCAGCCTGCCAGCATCAGTGCGGCGGCGCCTGCCAGGGCGGTGGTGATGAAACGCTTAGTCATGCTTTTCTTCCTCGATGCCGGCGGCCTGTGCATGGCGCTTGTCGGCCTCGTGCTGGCGAGCGCTGCCCTTGAAGAATCCGCGGACGATGACAAAGAACACCGGCACGAAGATCACCGCGAGGGTCGTGCCCGTGACCATGCCGCCGAGCACGCCGGTGCCGATCGCACGCTGGCTCGCCGAGCCCGCGCCGGAGGCGAACACCAGCGGCATCACGCCCAGCCCGAAGGCCAGCGAGGTCATCACGATCGGCCGGAACCGCAGGTGTGCGGCGGCGAGCGCGGATTCGACCACCCCCTTGCCCTGCGCCTGCAGATCCTTCGCGAATTCGATGATCAGGATCGCGTTCTTGGCCGACAAGCCGATGATCGTGATCAGCCCGACCTGGAAGTAGACGTCGTTGGAGTAGGCCCGCAGCATCGTCGCCAGCAGCACCCCCAGCACGCCGAGCGGCACCACCAGGATCACCGACAGCGGGATCGACCAGCTTTCGTACAACGCGGCCAGGCACAGGAACACCGCCAGGATCGCGAAGCCGTACAGGATGATGGCCTGCGAGCCGGCGAGCTTTTCTTCCCGCGACTGGCCGGTCCATTCGTAGCCGAAGCCGGTCGGCAGCTGCGCCGCCAGCCGTTCCATCTCGGCCATCGCGGCGCCCGTGCTGTAGCCCGGCGCCGCGCTGGCGCTGATGCGAATCGCGGGGTAGCCGTTGTAGCGCACCGTCTGCTGGGCGCCGGTGATCCAGCGCGTGCTGGCGAAGGCCGACAGCGGCACCGGCTTGCCCTGCGCATTGGCCGCATTCAGCTTGAGCAGGTCTTCGGGCTGCATCCGCGCCGGCGCGTCGGCCTGCACCACCACGCGCTGCAGGCGGCCCTGGTTCGGGAAGTCGTTGATGTAGCTCGAGCCAAGTGCGGTCGACAGTGTCGCGTTGATCGCATCGAAGGTCACGCCCAGCGCATTCGCCTTGTCGCGGTCGATGTCGATCTGCAGCTGCGGCGCATCCTCGAGGCCGTCGGGCCGCGTCTGCGTCAGGATCTTGCTCTGCGACGCCATGCCCAGCAGCTGGTTGCGCGCGTTGACCAGCGCCTCGTGGCCCGCACCGGAGCGGTCCTGCAGGCGGAACGTGATGCCGCTGGCATTGCCCAGTTCGGGAATCGGCGGCGGGCTCAGCGGATAGATGAAGGCATCGCGAACGCTCGACAGCGCACCGAAGGCACGGCCCGCCAGCGCGTCGGCCGTCTCGCCGGGGCCCTTGCGCTCGTGCCAGTCCTTCAGCGTCACAAAGGCAAGGCCCGCGTTCTGGCCTTGGCCCGAGAAGCTGAAGCCCATCACGCCCACCATGCTCTGCACCTCGGGCTGCTTGAGGATGAAGCCCTCGACGTGCTTCATCACGTCGAGCGTGCGCTCCTGGGTCGCGCCCGGCGGCAGCTGCACGTTGACGATGATGTTGCCCTGGTCTTCCTGCGGCAGGAAGGAGGTCGGAACCCGCAGGTAGGTGAACACCACGGCGCCGATGATCGCCACGTAGACCACCATGTAGCGCAGGGCGCGGCGCAGGATGCGCGAGACCAGGCCCTCGTAGCCCTTGGCGGTGCGCGTGAAGCCGCGGTTGAACCAGCCGAAGAAGCCGGTCTTGGCATGGTGGTGGCCGGCTTCCACCGGCTTCAGCAGCGCCGCGCACAGCGCCGGCGTGAGCGACAGCGCCATGAAGGCCGAGAAGCTGATCGACGCCACCATCACCGCCGAGAACTGGCGGTAGATGTTGCCGGTCGAGCCGGCAAAGAAGGCCAGCGGCACGAACACCGAAATCAGCACCACGGTGACGCCGATGATGGCGCCCGAGATCTGCCGCATCGCCTTGCGCGTGGCCTCCAGTGGCGAAAGCCCTTCCTCGCTCATGATGCGCTCAACGTTCTCGACCACCACGATGGCGTCGTCCACCACGATGCCGATCACCAGCACCATGCCGAACATGGTCAGCACGTTGATCGAGAAGCCCAGCGCCAGCAGCACCGCGAAGGTGCCCAGCAGCGAGATCGGCACCACGATGGTCGGGATGATGGTGTAGCGCCAGTTCTGCAGGAACAGGAACATGACCAGGAACACCAGCACCACGGCTTCGACCAGGGTCTCGGCCACTTGCGAGATCGAGATCTTGACGAAGCGCGAGCTGTCGTACGGAATCTCCCACTTCACGCCCTGCGGGAAGAAGTGCGAGAGCTCCTCCATCTTGGTGCGGATCAGCCTGGCCGATTCGAGCGCGTTGCCGTTGGGCGCGAGCTGGACGCCGATACCGACCGCCGGCTCGCCGTTCAGGCGCGCCGAGGTCGCGTAGGCCTGGCCGCCGAGCTCGACGCGGGCGACGTCGCGCAGCCGAACCGCCGAGCCGTCGGTGTTGGCGCGCAGCACGATGTTGCGGAACTGCTCGACGTTGGTGAGCTGGCCGTTGACCACCACCGTGGCCGCGATCGCCTGGCCGGTCACGTTCGGCAGGTCGCCGATCGTGCCCGAGGCCACTTGCGCATTCTGTCCCTTGATGGCGTTGGTGACGTCGCTCGACGACAGGTTGAAGCCCTGCAGCTTGGCCGGATCGATCCAGACCCGCATCGAACGCTCGGTGCCGAACAGCTGCGCCTGGCCGATGCCCTTGACGCGCTGCAGCTCGGGCACCACGTTGCGCGCGGCATAGTCGCCCAGCGCGATCGGATCGTAGGCCGGGTTGTCGGACGACAGAATCGTGAACAGCAGGAAGTTGGTGCGCGACTTGTCGACCCGCACCCCTTGCTGCGTCACGGCCGCGGGCAGCCGCGGCGTGGCACGCGAGAGCCGGTTCTGGACGTCCACCTGCGCCAGGTCGGCGTCGGTGCCGGGCGCGAAGCTGATCGTGATCGAGCCGGTGCCGTCGGCCTGGGCCACCGACTCCATGTAGATCATGCCGGGCGAGCCGTTCATCTCGCGCTCGATGACCGCCAGCACGCTGTCCTCGAGCGTCTGCGCGGACGCGCCCGGGTAGGCGGCGTTGATGACGATGGCCGGCGGAGCCACCGGCGGGTACTGGGCGATCGGCAACTGCGTGATCGCCACGCCGCCCACCACGAGGATGAACAGGGCGATCACCCAGGCGAAGATCGGACGGTCGATAAAGAACTTGGCCATGCGGGCGGGCTCCTTACTTCGCGGCCGCAGCAGGGGCGGCCGCAGCGGAGGCGGCCGGTGCCGGGGCGGCGGCGCCCTTCGGACCGGTCCATGGAACGGCCTTCACGGGCGTGCCGGGCGGCATCATCTGCAGCCTCTGGAAGCCGTCGACCATCACCTGCTCGCCGGCCTTCAGCCCTTCGAGCACCACCCACTGGTTGTTCTGGGCGGCGCTGATCTTCACCGTGCGCTTGCTGAGCTTGCCGTCGGCGCCCACCACCGTCAGCGTGTCGCCCTGCTGGGTGCGGGTCACGGCCTGCTGCGGTACCGTGATGGCGTCGACGGCCTGCGCCTGCTCGAGGCGCACGCGCACGTACAGGCCCGGCAGCAGGTCGCCCTTCGGGTTCGGCACCTCGGCGCGCAGCGTGATCTGGCCCGTGGTCTGGTCGACCGTCAGGTCCGAGAACAGCAGCCGGCCAGGCAGCGGGTACTCGCTGCCGTCCTCGAGCGCGATGCGCACGCTGGCCGCCTCGCCGCCCTGGGCGTGCTTGAACTGGCCGTCCTGCAACGCCCGGCGCAGCCGCAGCACCTCGGTGGCCGACTGCGTGAAGTTGACGTACAGCGGGTTGATCTGCTGGATCACGGCCAGCGCCGTGGCGTCGCCGCCCTGGCCCACCAGCGCGCCCTCGGTCACCAGCGAACGGCCGATGCGGCCCGAGATCGGCGCCGTCACGGTCGCGTAGCCCAGGTTGATCCTGGCGGTCTGCACGGCGGCGCGGCCGACCGCGATGTCGGCCTCGGCGGTCTTGGCCGCCGCCACCGCGTTCAGGTATTCCTGCTTGCTGACCGCATTGGCCTCGACCAGCGGCTTGTAGCGCTCGGCCAGGGCACGGGCCTGCATCGCGTTGGCCTCGGCGCGCGCCAGGCTGGCCTCGGCGCTCTGCGCGGCGGCGGCGTAGGGGGCGGGGTCGATGCGGAACAGCACCTGCCCGGCCTTGACGTCGCTGCCTTCCTGGAACACGCGCTGCATCAGGATGCCCGCGGCGCGTGCACGCACCTCGGCCACGCGGGTGGATTCGAGCCGGCCCGGCAGCTCGGTCACCAGGCCGACGTTGGTCGGCGTCGCGACCACCACGCCGACCTCGGGCGCGGGATGGCCGCCGCCGTCGGCCTTCTGGGCCTCGCCCTTTCCGCAGGCGCTCAGTGCGAGCAGCACGACAGTGGCGGCGGCAACGGCCGCGAGGCGCGGGGGGATCAGCGAACGGCGCGAGACATGCAAGTCGGGCATGTGATTCCTTTGAAGGGAGGACAGAAGACGTTTGGCGCGCGGGTGCCTAAAGCATCGCGGCGATCTTGACTATCGGCAAAAGGCCTCTATCTTACATACATTCATGAATGTATAGTGGCGACCTTGCCCGGCCGATGGATTTTATGAACGGAGTGTGAAAGTGGTCAGACGCACCAAGGAAGAGGCGCAGGAGACGCGCAACCGCCTGCTCGATGCGGCGGAGGTGCTGTTTCAGGCCCAGGGTGTGTCGCAGACCAGCCTGCAGCAAATTGCGCACCAGGCTGGCGCGACCCGGGGCGCGATCTACTGGCACTTCAAGGACAAGGCGGCGCTCTTCAACGCCATGATGGACCGGGTCACGCTGCCGCTGGAGGCCGAGGTGGCCAGGGCGTCCGCGGGCGGGGGCGCCGAGGCCATGGACGAGCTCGAGCACCAGATGGTGGAGGCGCTCAAGCTCATGACGACCGACATGCAGGTGCGCCGCGTGTTCGACATCGCCACCCACAAGGTCGAATACACCCACGACATGGAATCGGTGCAGCAGCGCCACCTGACGGCGCGCAATGCCTGCGTGATCGAGTTCGAGAAAGCGATGGTGGCGGATGTCCGCCGCACCCGCAGGCGCCTGCCCATCCCGGCACCGGCGGCGGCTCAGGGGCTGCATGCGCTGATCAGCGGGCTGATCCAGAACTGGCTGCTGGACCCGGCCGCGTTCGACCTCGTGGCGACCGGGCGCCAGGCCTTCCGCGTGTACCTCGCGGGGCTGGGTTTTACCCGGCCTGTGCCAGGCGCCGTCTGATCAGCGATAATAGAGAGCTTCCGATGCTTCGGAAGCTCCTCTCGCTGTATTTCAACGGATAGAATTCGGCCCTCCGAAGGCTGAGATCCAGGTTCGATTCCTGGCGGCGGGACCAGATACATGTCCGGAAGCGTGCAGACGCTTCTTTCGCAGCTATCGACTCCAAACTCGATGTCGACCTGTTGTGTCGAAGCGTGTTGACCGCATCCCGTCGCTCCCGTGCCGCGGCGCCGATCACCCCGATTTCGGCTCGTCGAGCCCCGCGACCCGCACGTTGACCGACGTAGCGGTTTTTTCCTTTGGCCGGCATTGCACTTAAGTGCGAGTGACATCCGGCCTGCGTGCGCGTATGGTGGCCCGGCCTTTCCACACCAACGCAGGCCCAACATGAAAAACCCCCAAAGACTCGCCTTGCTTGCGGCATGCGCCGCGCTGACCCTTTACGTCGGCACCGCCGGTGCGCAGACACCACCGGAGCGCAGGACCATCCACCTCGAAGACGCCCGGGGCGGTTCGGCCGTGCTGTCGGTCACCGGCGAGATCACGGCGGTGGACGTGGCGCACCGCATCGTGTCGATCAAGGGCCCGAAGGGCGACATCTCCGATCTCCGGGTCGATCCGGCCGTGAGGAACCTCGAGCAGGTCAAGGTCGGCGACCGGGTCCGCCTGAGCTACCGCATCGGCGTCGCGCTGGCGCTGATGAAGGGCGGCGACGGCATCCGCGAGCGGGTCGAGACCGAGTCGGCCGCCGTGGCCGCCAAGGGCGCCAGGCCGGGCGGCGTCGCCACCACGCGCACGACCATCATCGCCAATGTCTTCGCCGTCGACCGCAAGAAGAACATCGCCACGCTGCGAGGGCCCAGCGGCCAGTTGACCGACGTGCACGTGCGCGACCCGGAGGTGCTGCGCGACGTCAAGGTGGGCGACCAGGTGGTTGCGAACATCACCGAATCGGTGGCGTTGAGCGTGAGGCCGGCACGGGCGAAGTGAGCGAGAGAGCCCGGCTGCGGAGGCATCGAGCCTCGGCAGCCGTGGCGTCGGGACTGCCGCCCGCGCGTTCGCATCAACAACGAACGTCCATGCATCGTTGACCCGAGCATCGATCCTTGAGATGCTCGGCCGGTGATCAGCGAACTCAAGACTTTCATCGCCGTCTGCAAGCACGGCACCTTCGCGGCGGCCGGCGAGCGCATCGGCCTGACGCAGTCGGCGGTCAGCAGCCAGATCAAGCGGCTCGAAGAATCCTTGGGGTTCGAGCTCTTCGAGCGCACCGGGCGGTCCGCCACCCTGAACGTCGCCGGCCAGACCACGCTCGCGCGTGCGGAAGAAATCTGCACCCTCTACGCCAGGCTCGGCGATCCGCCCGGCGGCACAGCCACGCGCGGACTGCTGCGCGTGGGCGCCATCGCATCGACGCAGCCGACCCTGCTGGCGCGTGCGCTCGAAGCGTTCCGCAAGGCGCTTCCCCTGGTTCGCGTGCATGTGTCGCCCGGCGTGTCGATGCGCCTGATGGACGACCTGGACGCCGGCCAGATCGATGCCGCCCTGATCATCCGGCCGCCGTTCGGCGCGCTGCCGGACATGGCGTGGCAGGCCTTGGTGCATGAGCCCTATGTGCTGATCGTGCCCAGGACCGTGCCGGGCAAGGACTGGCGAACGCTCATCGAGTCGCAGCCCTTTCTTCGCTATGACCGTGCCTCCTTCGGCGGCCGGATGGTGGAAGCATTCCTTCGCCGCGAGGGCCTTTCGGTCAACGATGCCATCGAGATCGACGAAATCCCGGGCCTCATCCACCTGGCCGCGAAGGGCCTGGGCGTGGCGCTGGTGCCGCTGGTCGAAGCGCACCTGCCGCTCCCTGCGGGCGTGCGCGTGGTCTCGCTGGGCGAATCGACCTTCCACCGGGAAATCGGCCTGCTCCAGCGCAAGCCCCGGGCGAGTCCGCCCATCGTCGCGCAGTTCGCCCAGTCCTTGCGGGAGGCCGCCGAGGTCCGCAAGGACAAGCGGCGCGCCTGAGCGCCGCCTTCAGACGGCGAACAACGAATCCAGGTTCGCGAAGGACTTGAATTCGAGCGCGTTGCCCGAAGGGTCGAGGAAAAACATCGTCGCCTGTTCGCCCGGCTCGCCCTTGAAGCGGATGTAGGGCTCGATGACGAATTCGGTCTTGCGCGCGACGAGCTTGTCGGCCAAGGCCCGCCATTGGTCCATCGGCAGCACGGCGCCGAAATGGCGTACCGGCACGTCGTGGCCGTCGACGGGACTGTGCTGCCGGTGGCCGCATTCGTCAGGGGCCAGGTGCGCCACGATCTGGTGGCCGTAGAAATTGAAGTCGACCCATTCGGGGGCGCTTCGGCCATCCGGACAGCCCAGCAGCTCGCCGTAGAAGACGCGGGCCTCGGCAATGTCGCGCACGGGGAAAGCCAGGTGAAACGGAATGGGTGTGCTGGGAGTGGTCATGGATGTCATCGCTGTGGGGAGTGCCGGTGACCAGACTCTAAGCAGCGGATCCCATTGTCGAAAGCGATATGTTTTCTTGCTCAGCACCACGATTCTCGATGAATCGACGCGAGCCAGGGACAGCCACAATGCCGGGTCGAAACGCAAGGATGTCCACGATGAATCACTTCCAGCCGGTCGCGCTCGAACACGCCAGCCGCCTCGTCAACCATGGCCCGACCGTGTGGGTGACCAGCGCCGACGGCGCCCGCCGCAACGTGATGGCGGCCGCGTGGTCGATGCCGGTGGAGTTCACGCCGCCTCGCATCGCAGTGGTGATCGACAAGAACACCTTCACGCGAGAACTCGTCATGGCCAGCGGCGCCTTCGGCATCTGCCTGCCCGGCACGGCGCTGGTCGACCTGACCCACGCGATCGGCAGCACGAGCGGCCGCACGCTCGACAAGTTCGCGCGCTATGGCATCGAAGCGGGCCGCGGCCCGATGCTGGGGCTGCCCGTGGCGGAGGCGGGCTGCGCTGCCTGGCTCGAATGCCGGTTGATCAGCGAGCCGCATACCGAAGACGCCTATGACACCTGCTTCGGCGAGGTGGTGGCCGCGGCGGCGGATGCACGCATCTTTGCCGGCGGGCATTGGTCGTTCAGCGAGGCCAACGCGGCATTGCAGACCATCCATCACCTGGGCGGAGGCAACTTCGTGCGCGCTGGGGGGGTGCTGAAGGCTGCGCCGCTGTAGTGCGCAGTGGCGTCGCCGCGGCGCCACGGAGCAAGGCGCTCGGTCCGCCGACGCCTATTCCTGCTTCAGCCACAGCCGCTGCGCCCCAGGCCCCTTCGCCGCCAGCTTGTCGGCCGGATTGCGCAGCCGGCAGCGGTCGATCGACAGGCAGCCGCAGCCGATGCAATCGTCGAGCGTGTCGCGCAGCTTCTTCAGCTGCGCCATGCGTTCGTCCAGCTCGGCGCGCCAGCGTGCGGAAAGCCGCGCCCAGTCGGCGCGCGTGGGCGCGGCCGAGGCCGGCAGGGTGTCCAGGGCCTCGGCGATGTCCGACAGCGCAATGCCCACGCGCTGCGCGACGCGGATGAAGGCCACGCGCCGCAGCACCGCGCGCGCGACGGCTCCACCGCCGTGGTGAGTCGCGCCGGGGCACCGCCTGGAAATTCGGCGGCGGATGCCCTAGTCTTGCTGCATCGATCATTCGCGGGGAAACGTCATGAAGCACACAGGCCGGCCATGGCCCGGCGCATGCAGGTCGTTCGCGTTGCTCGCGATCGGCATGCTCGCGGCCACTTCGTCCTTCGCGCTCGAAGGCACGTTCAACCACCCGACCTACAAGAAGCTCGCGCGCCTCGACCAGTGCTACGTCTGGGGCAGGTACTGCGGCAAGATGGCCGCCGACACCTACTGCCGGGCACAAGGCTACGAGCGCTCGGTGCGCTTTGACACCGAGCCCGCCCGTCCGACCCGGCTGGCCTCCGACGGCAAGGTCTGCGATGCCGATTTTTGCGTTGGCTTCAAGTCGATCACCTGCTACACCTCGGCGTCGGAGCGAGGCAAGACCGGCAACTGGCCGCGGCGCATCGATTGAGACTGCGATGAGGGCCCGCGGACGCCGCGGGCATGCGCCTCAGAAGAATGCGCGCAGGTAGTTGACCGGCGAGTGATCGGTCAGGGCCCGGAGCGCGATGGCGTCGGGCTCCGGCGCGGCGCTCATGCGCGCGGCATGCTCGGCCTGGCCCACGATGCGGTCCTTGAGCACGAACGGGGTTTCCGGGTTGTCGTGCCGCAGGCCGTCCTTGTCGATGTAGAGAAGGTGGCCGACGTGGTGGTAGGGCGTGATCCGCGGAGGCAGGGTGGGCACGACGTCGGCGCAGTTCACGATGCGGGTCATCGCGCTCGCCGGCAGCGAGCCGATGAAGTCGATGTCGCCGACACGGGGCGAGCCGATCGTGATGACATGCGTCGGCTCGACCAGGCCGGCGAAGATCGTCGCCATGGCGGCGCCCACGCTGTGGCCGCACAGCAGCAACTGCCTGCGGCCCGAGGCCTCGTTCGCCAGCCACTGCAGCACCTTCGCCTTCAGCGACTCGGCCGCACGGCCGAATCCCGAATGCACATTGCCTTCGGCCCAGGGGCTCGGCAGGAATCCCAGGTCCGCCATGACATCCCTGGGATCGTCGGGCTGGGTTCCGCGATAGGCGAGCATCGCCAAGCCGTCCTGGGCGCGAATCGAGCCAAAGGCGTAGGCGCCCGTGGCCCGGTCGAAAAATGTGACGGGCTCGCCGAAGCCCGCCAGGTGCAGCGCCGCGGTCAGCCTGCACGACGCGTCCAGTTTCGAATCGGCGCGCAGGTAGGCCAGGCGCGCCGCTTCGACTGCAAGCCCCGGGAGCGTGAGCGTGTCGTCCGGGTCCTCGACGAAGGCCGTGGGCCGCTGCTCGGGATGAAACAGCGCTTCGCGGGATGCGTCGTATTCGATGGATACCTGCGCATCGGCCCCGCTACTCATCGCTTCGCCTCCGTTGTTGTTGAGGCATTGTGTTCTGGCTCGATGGCCGCCCGCCTCATCAATCGGTGGGAGGGCGGGGCGACGGCTGGGTCAGCACCCATTGCGCAAGCCGCTTCGCCTGCTCGTCGCTGACCTGGGTCTGCCTCGGCATGATGACGCGGCCCCAGGTGCCGACGCTGCCGCTTCGGATCTTGCCGGCCAGGCGCGCCGGCGCCGCCGGGTCGTCGCGGTAGCGCGCCGCGACCTGCGCAAAGCCGGGGCCGACCTGCTTGTGCACCAGGCCGTGGCAGGCCATGCAGCCGTTCTCGCGGGCCAGGGCCTGGGCCAGGTCCTCGGCGCCTGCCGGAGCGGCCAGCAGCATCGGCAGCAGTCCGCCAAGCATCGGCATCAGGGTTCGATCCATCGTCAAGCGCATCGGCCTGGATTCTGCCCAATTCGTCAGGGGGGGACGCACGCAGCAGCGCGCCGGTGTCGTGACGGGCGTGGTGGCCTGCGCGATCGTCCGCAACTGAGGCGAGGGCCGGGTGCGCTCAGCGCATCCCGGTCGCCGTCCGCGGATGCGCGGCTTGGAAGGGGCGGCACGGCTCTCGTATCCTCCGCTTCCCACCACCTTCATGCGGAGGACGCTTGGCCTATCAACTCCACTACTGGCCCACGATCCAGGGCCGCGGCGAATTCGTCCGCCTCGCGCTCGAGGCCGCCGGTGCCGCCTATGTCGATGTGGCGCGCGAACCGCCGTCGAAGGGCGGCGGTGAGTCGCACCTGGCCCGTCGGCTCGACGACCCGGACAACCCCCGGCCTTCGTTCGCGCCGCCCTTCCTGGTCGACGGCGACATCGTGGTGGGCCAGACGGCGGCCATCCTGCTGTACCTCGGGCCGCGGCTCGGGCTGGCGGGCGTGGGCGAGGCCGATGGGCTGTGGACGCACCAGCTGCAGCTGACCATCGCCGACTGCGTGGCCGAGGCGCACGACACGCACCATCCGCTGTCGACCGGGCTCTACTACGAGGACCAGCGCGAGGCGGCGCTGGCGCGTGCCAAGGCCTTTCGCGAGGAACGCATTCCGAAATTCCTAGGCTGGTTCGAGAAGATCCTGCAGCGCAATCCGTCCGGGGACCTGCACCTGGTCGGCGACGCGCTGACCTACGCCGATCTCTCGCTGTTCCAGCTCGTGGCCGGGCTGCGCTATGCCTTCCCGAAGGCCGCCGCGCGTGCGTTGGCCGACACGCCGGCGGTGGCGAAGCTGCATGCCAACGTGGGCCGGCGGCAGCGGGTGCACGACTACCTGCGGAGTCCGCGGCGGATCGCCTTCAACGAGGACGGCATCTTCCGCGCCTACCCCGAGCTCGACGGCTGAGCGGCGGGGCCGCCGTCCGGATCAGCGGGCCGCCGTTTCCGCGGCGGCGACGCCCTTGCGGTAGGTCGTGTACAGGTAGACCGGGATCTCCAGGTCGCCCAGGTGGCGCTCGACCAGCGGCGCGACGTCCTTCCAGTCGAGGCCGCCGACGCCGGTGGCGAGGCGCGGCAGGGCGAGGCTGGCGACCTTTTCTTCCTCGACCAGCTTGCGCAGCGTCCGCAGCGTGTGGTTGACGCGCTCGACCGTCGCCTTGCCCGGCTTGGCGCCGGTGTCGTATGCGGCGTCCTGCGTCATGAGGTTGATCACGCGCTGGCCCTCGGCATTGGTCCAGGTCCACAGCTCGCCCGGCTGCGGGTGGCGGGTCTGGCAATAGTGGCGGAAGTCCTTGTACAGCGAGGGCCAGTTCTCGCGCAGCGCCAGCGCGAGGCCGGAACTGAACGAATCGTTGGGCGAGACACCGTGCGCAATGGCCTGTGCCCTGGAAAGAAGAATATCGCCGCTGACTTCATGCAACATGGGTGCTCCTGGATGGTTTGACCGACCATAGCCCGCGCGCCGGCGCCGAGCCCTGACCTGGGTCAAGCAAGCGGAGATCAGTACTGCGGGCGGGCGCGCTACGGTTCGACGGCCTCGTCGCCGTCCTTGCGCATGCGCAGTGCGGCTTCGTAGAGCGCGTTGCGCGGCGCACCGCTGATCTCGGCCGCGACGCGCACCGCGCTCTTCACGGGCAGTTCGGCCAGCAGCAGGCGCAGCACGCGCTCGCCCTCGGCGCCGTCATCGACGGCCGCGGGCCGAGGGTGCAGCACCAGCGCGAATTCGCCGCGCGTGCGGTCGCGGCTGGCCGCGAACCAGTCGGGCAAGGCCGTGGCGGCGACGGTCGCGATCTCCTCGAACTGCTTGGTGAGCTCGCGGCCGACGGTGACCTTGCGCTCGCCCAGGCTGGCCAGCGAGCGCGCCAGCGCCTCGATGCGGTGCGGCGCTTCGAGCAGCACCACGCTGCGGGATTCGTCGGCCAGCCGCAGCACCGCGGCATCGCGCTCGCCGGCCTTGCTCGGCAGGAAGCCGGCGAACACGAAGCCGCTGCCCGGGTCGCCGGCAGCGACCAGTCCGGCGGCGCCGACCAGGGTGGTCACACTGCTGGCGCCGGGCAGCGGCAGCACCCGGTGGCCGGCCTCGCGCACCGCGGCCACCAGCCGCGCGCCCGGGTCGCTGACGCCGGGCGTGCCGGCGTCGCTGACATAGGCGATGCGCTCGCCCGCGGCCAGCCGCGCGATCACCGCCTGCGCCGCCTCGCTCTCGTTGTGCTGGTGCAGGGCCAGCAGCTGCGCGCCCGGACGGTCGATGCCGTAGGCCCGCAGCAGGCTCTGCGTGTGGCGCGTGTCCTCGCAAGCGACCGCGTCGACCAGTTGCAGGACGTGCAGCGCGCGCAGCGTGATGTCCGCGAGGTTGCCGATCGGCGTCGCGACCACGTAGAGCGTGGCCTGCGGATAATGCTGCGAACCCGCGGCATCTCGCGCGGCGAGCAGGGCGGCGCCGAACGAAGCGGGAGCGATGGAAGTCAATGGCTTATCTCCAGAACAAGGCAGCAGGGCGGACATCGCTGCCGACGACCAAGCAGCGCGGCGACGCGGCCGAAGACGCCGCGCTCGAACACCTGCAGGCGGCCGGCCTCGGGCTGGTCGCGCGCAATTATCGAACCCCGGGCCGGGGCGGCGGCGAGATCGACCTGATCATGCGCGATCCGCGCGACGGCACGCTGGTGTTCGTCGAGGTCCGCGGCCGTGCCGGTGCGACGCATGGCGGCGCCGGCGGCAGCATCACGGGCGCCAAGCAGCGCCGTATCGTCTTCGCGGCGCGGCACTACATCAGCCGCCTGCGCGTGCTGCCGCCCTGCCGATTCGACGTCGTGCTGGTCGAACAGCGCATCGAATGGATCCAGGGGGCTTTCGACGCAGGCTGAGCGGGACGCATCACGTTTTGTTTCAAGGGTCGGCCATGGACCCGCAGTTATCATCCGGGCCAAATGCTAGAGCAACGGATTCAGCAGCACTTCATCGACAGTGCTGACCTCAAATACCAGTCCGGGCCGCTGCTCGGAAAACCGATCTCCCAGGCCATGCAGGCACTGCTGGCCTGCGTCACCAGCGGCGGCAAGATCCTCGCGTGCGGCTCCGGCGTGTCCGGTTTGCTGGCGGCGCAGTTCGCGGCCCAGTTCGTCGGCCGCTTCGAGCGCGACCGCCCCGAGCTGGCCGCGATCGCGCTGCCCGGCGATCCCACCGACCCGGCCGCCGACACGGCCGAATCGCTCGGCGCCGATCGCTTCGCGCGCCAGGTGCGGGCCCTGGGCCAAGCCGGCGACGTGCTGCTGGCGCTGAGCGTCAGCGGCCAGTCGGCCGCGGTGCTGGCGGCGGTCGACGCCGCCCATGCGCGCGACATGACGGTGGTGGCCCTGCTCGGCAACGCCGCACCCTCGGGCGGCGGCACCGGCGGCGCCGTGGGCCGCGCGCTGCGCGAAACCGACGTGCAGGTCTGCGTGCCGCACGAGCGTGCCGCGCGCATCCACGAGGTCCACCTGCTGGTGCTGCATTGCCTGTGCGACGGCGTCGACGCCCAACTGCTCGGCGACCAGGACAGCGACTCGTCCCTGCTCTCGACTTGAGCCCCCACGCTCGTCACTTCGTGTACTCGCCGAGCAATTCGCGATAGGTGGGCGATTCGCGCAGCAGCCGGCCGCCCAGCGCGCGCAGGCGGTCGACTGCCTCGTCCGACAGCACGAAGCTGGTCGGCAGGTCCATGAAGTAGCGCTGCTCCTTGGGGTCCTCGATGGCGTCGAAGCTGACGTCGATGGCGTCGAAGCGCAGCTTCGGCACCGCGGCCTCTGCCTGTGCCCGCGGCATGCCCGACAGCCGGAGCTCGGCGACCTGGAGTTCGCGCTTGTCGGCCCAGCGTTGTGCAATGTCCTTCAGCAGTTCGACCGATTCGTAGGAGAAGTGATCGATCGGCACGCTCGACGACTGCAGCAGCTGCGAGACGATGCCGGGCGCGCGCGCCCGCTGGTCCCAGTCGGTGGCCGGCGCCGAGCGCGAGTTGACCACCACCACCACGATGCGCCGGATCGATGCGAGCCCCACCTGGCGCTGGAAGTTCGGGCTGGCCTCCAGCTCTTCGAGGGCCTCGAGCAGGCCGCGCAGGCCCAGGTTGTCCGAGACGCCGCCATCGACCACGTGCAGGTACGGCCGGTTCTTGCTGTCCTCGAAGTTCTGGATGTCGCGGTAGCGCAGCAGGGCCCGGCCGGCCGGGCGCGAGGGGCCGCCCGGCTTGGTGACGTCGTAGACCCAGACCGGCATGGTGGCACCGCAGCGGCCGCCGTAGTTGTGGTAGGTGACCGGCGACAGCACCGCGGGCACGGCCGAGGAGGTGGCCGCGGCCCGGGCCAGCCGCACCGTGCCGAGGTCGGAGCACAGCAGGTCGAAGTGGTCCTGCGAGAACGGGAAACGGGCACCGGTCGAGAGGTCGGTGCCGGTGACCGCGGTCACGGGGGTCGGCTTCTCGAGCAGGTCGGCGAAGGTGGCGCCGTTGAACAGGATCTCGTCGTAGTAGTCGGCGGCCAGCTCGGAGCGTCCGTACAACCCGCTGCCGAGGCTGAACCAGTTGAGCGGATTGAGCGTGCGCCGCGTCAGCGCGCCCTGCACGTCGCGCTTCAGGAAGCGCGGCTCGTACTCGGTGAACAGCTGGTCGCCATAGAGCGCGTAGGCCAGCGCGGTGAAGCTGCCGCCCGAGACGCCGGCGATCGCATCCACCTCCGCCAGCAGATTGCGCTGCACGCCCCGGACCACGATGTCGGTGCGCCGCAGCTCCTCGAGCACGCCGTAGGAGAACGCCGCCGCGCGCGTGCCGCCGCCCGAGAAGGTCAGCAGCAAGAGCGTGTGGGGATCGTTGGTGACGCCGTCGAGCGGGCGCTTGAGCATCCGGTTGATCCGGTAGCCGCTGTCGAGGTCGGCCCTGGCGATCGGCGGGTTCACCGGCGCCAGCGCATTGCATCCGGCGAGCAGCAGCAGCGCCAGGGTGCCGGCCATTCGTTGCAGGACAGGCGATCGCGCGATGGGTTGATTCACGGTGGCTTCCTTGATCGAACGGGTCGGTATCGATGTCGGACGAGGACCATGCAACATGTGCGCCATCGACCGCGTCGAATTGTAGGCAAGGGGCGCGACATGCCGCTGGCGCGAAGGTCGCGATGACAGCCCGTAACGGAGCGGTGAAAACCCTGGGCTAAACTCGCCGCGGACACAACGCACAGGAAGGCCCGCACCCATGAAGACCACATCCACGCAACGCATCGCAATGGTTTTGGCCGCGGGCGCCGTACTGGTGTCCGGTCTGACTGCCTGCGTGCCGCTGGTGGTGGGCGGGGCCGCGGCCGCCGGTGTCGGCATGGTGGCGACCGATCGCCGCAGCTCGGGCGCGCAAGTCGACGACCAGGCCATCGAGCTGCGGGCCGGCGCTCGCGTGCGCGAAATCGCCAACGACCAGATGTACGTGAGCGTGACCAGCTTCAACCGCCAGGTGCTGTTGACCGGCACGGTCGGCAGCGAGGCCGACAAGCGCCGCGTCGAGGACGTGGTGCGGCGCGTCGACAGCGTGCGCTCGGTGGTCAACGAGCTGGTGGTCGGCCCGCCGACCACCTTCCAGGAGCGTTCCAACGACACCTTCATCACCGGCAAGGTCAAGGCCTCGCTGCTCGATGCCAAGGACATCTTCGCCAACTCGTTCAAGATCACGACCGAGCGCGGCACGGTCTACCTGATGGGCATCGCGACCCGCCGCGAGACCGATCGCGCGACCGACATCGCGCGCGGCGTCGCGGGCGTCACGAAGGTGGTGCGGGTGGTCGAGATCGTCAGCGAAGCGGAACTGCAGAACCAGCTTCAACAGCAGCAGCAGAGTCAGCCGGGAGGCAACGGCGCATCGTCGGGCAGCGCGCCGGCCTCGCGCTCGAGCGTGCCGCTGCCGCCGATGGAGCCGCTGCCCTCGTCGTCGACGCCGCCGGCCGGTGGCCCGGTCACCTCACCGGTGCGCTGAGCCGCTGCAGCGGCGCATCACTTCAGGCGGGTGATCAGGCTGGAGGTGTCCCAGCGACTGCCGCCGGCCTGCTGCACGTCGGCATAGAACTGGTCGACCAGCGCGGTCACCGGCAGCCGGGCGCCGTTGCGCCTGGCCTCGTCGAGCACCAGGCCGAGGTCCTTGCGCATCCAGTCGACCGCGAAGCCGAAGTCGAACTTGCCCTCGATCATGGTCTTGCCGCGGTTGTCCATCTGCCAGCTCTGGGCGGCGCCCTTGCCGATCACGGCCAGCACCTCGTTCATGTCGAGCCCGGCGCGCTGGCCGAAGGCGATGGCTTCCGACAGGCCCTGCACCAGCCCGGCGATCGCGATCTGGTTGACCATCTTGGCGAGCTGGCCGGCGCCGCTCTCGCCGAGCAGCGTGACGGCGCGCGCGAAGGCTGCGATGACCGGCTTGACGCGCTCGAAGGTGGCCGAGTCGCCGCCGCACATCACGGTCAGCGCGCCGTTCTGGGCGCCGGCCTGGCCGCCGGACACCGGGGCGTCGATGAACTGCAGGCCGCCTTCGATCGCCGCCTTCGACAGCTCGCGCGCGACATCGGCCGAGGCGGTCGTGTGGTCGACGAAGACCGCGCCGGGGGCCATGCCGGCAAAGGCGCCGTTCTCGCCCAGCACCACCGAGCGCAGGTCGTCGTCGTTGCCGACGCAGCAGAACACGATG
The DNA here is from genome assembly GCF_056402355.1 of Variovorax sp. P4_B11. Taxonomy (NCBI): domain Bacteria; kingdom Pseudomonadati; phylum Pseudomonadota; class Betaproteobacteria; order Burkholderiales; family Comamonadaceae; genus Variovorax; species Variovorax sp. P4_B11. The sequence continues at coordinate 37,578 of NZ_JBFUHO010000029.1, read as the reverse complement.
TCGGCGTTCGATGCGGCGCCGTGCGGCGTGGCCGAGTGGCTCACCGACGCCGAGGCCTGTGGCGCGAATTCCTGCTCCCAGTCGTGGGCCTTGCCGGCACTGCGGTTGTAGACCGTGACGTGGTGGCCGGCCAGCGCGAGGTGGCCGGCCATGGGATAGCCCATCACGCCGAGGCCGAGGAAGGCGACCTTCTGGGAAGGGGTGGAGTCGTAGGTTCTGGGGTTGAGGCTCGTCATGGGGGTACTTTAGCTCGCCCCCAGCTTGCCCCGCACTTCGTTCTGGGGGCGAGTCAAACGATCGCGAAGTGCTCCGTGCCAGCCGAAAGGTCAGTGGTGCGTGCCCGCTGGCTGTTCAGCTTGATCTGCAGGCGCAGGTCGTTGGCCGAGTCGGCGTTGCGGATCGCGTCGTCGAAGCTGATCGCGTTGCCCTCGAACAGGTCGAACAGCGCCTGGTCGAAGGTCTGCATGCCCAGGTTGCGGCTCTTCTTCATGATCTCCTTGATCTCGCCGACCTCGCCCTTGAAGATCATGTCGGAGACCAGCGGCGTGTTCAGCAGGATCTCGACCGCGGCGATGCGGCCGTGGCCGTCCTCGGTCGGGATCAGCCGCTGCGAGACCAGCGAGCGCAGGTTCAGCGACAGGTCCATCAGCAGCTGGGCGCGGCGCTCCTCGGGGAAGAAGTTGATGATCCGGTCGAGCGCCTGGTTGGCGCTGTTGGCGTGCAATGTGGCCATGCACAGGTGGCCGGTCTCGGCGAAGGCCACCGCGTGCTCCATCGTCTCGCGGTCGCGGATCTCGCCCATCAGGATCACGTCGGGCGCCTGGCGCAGCGTGTTCTTGAGCGCCGCCTCCCAGCTGTCGGTGTCGATGCCGACCTCGCGCTGCGTGACGACGCAGTTCTTGTGCGGGTGCACGAACTCCACCGGGTCCTCGACGGTCACGATGTGGCCGTAGGAATTCTCGTTGCGCCAGTCGATCATGGCCGCCAGCGTGGTCGATTTGCCGGAGCCGGTGGCGCCGACCATGATGGTCAGGCCGCGCTTGGTCATCGCGATGTCCTTGAGCACCTGCGGCATGCCCAGGCCGTCGATGGTCGGCAGCTTGGCCGGAATGGTCCGCAGCACCATGCCGACCTTGCCTTGCTGCACGAAGGCATTGACGCGGAAGCGACCGATGCCGGTCGGCGAGATCGCGAAGTTGCACTCCTTGGTGCGCTCGAACTCGGCCGTCTGGCGGTCGTTCATGATCGAGCGCGTGAGCGCCAGCGTGTGCTGCGCGCCGAGCGACTGGGCCGACACCTTGGTGATCTTGCCGTCGACCTTGATCGCGGGCGGGAACTCGGCGGTGATGAACAGGTCGCTGCCGTTGCGGCTCACCATGAGCTTGAGCAGGTCGTTGATGAACTGGCTGGCTTGATCGCGTTCCATGACGGTACTCCGGTGCGGCTGCTGCAGGACTGCGGGGTCAGCCGGGGAAATTCTCGGGGATCTTGGCCTTTCCGCGCGCTTCCGCCGAGGAAATGACATTGCGGCGCACCAGGTCGGACAGGTTCTGGTCGAGCGTCTGCATGCCCTGGCCGCTGCCGGTCTGGATCGACGAATACATCTGCGCCACCTTGCCCTCGCGGATCAGGTTGCGGATGGCGGGCGTGCCCAGCATGATCTCGTGCGCCGCCACGCGGCCCTGTCCGTCCTTGGTCTTGCACAGCGTCTGCGAAATCACCGCCTGCAGCGACTCCGACAGCATGGCGCGGATCATTTCCTTTTCCTCGCCCGGGAAGACGTCGATGATCCGGTCGATGGTCTTGGCCGCCGACGAGGTGTGCAGCGTGCCGAACACCAGGTGGCCGGTCTCGGCCGCGGTCATCGCGAGGCGGATGGTCTCGAGGTCGCGCATTTCGCCCACGAGAATCGCGTCGGGGTCCTCGCGCAGCGCCGAGCGCAGCGCGTTGGCGAAGGACAGCGTCATCGGCCCGACCTCGCGCTGGTTGATCAGGCACTTCTTGGAGTCGTGGACGAACTCGATCGGGTCCTCCACCGTGAGGATGTGGCCGTATTCGGTTTCGTTCAGGTAGTTGACCATCGCCGCCAGCGTGGTCGACTTGCCCGAGCCGGTGGGGCCGGTGACCAGCACCAGGCCGCGCGGCTTGAGCGCCAGATCGCCGAAAATCTTCGGCGCGTTGAGCTGCTCGAGCGTGAGGATCTTGGACGGAATGGTCCGGAACACCGCCGCCGCGCCGCGCGACTGGTTGAAAGCGTTGACGCGGAAGCGCGCCAGGCCGTCGATCTCGAACGAGAAGTCGACTTCCAGGAATTCTTCGTAATGCTTGCGGTGCGTGTCGCTCATGATGTCGTACACCATGGCGTGCACGGCCTTGTGGTCCAGCGCGTCGACATTGATGCGGCGTACGTCGCCGTGGACACGGATCATGGGCGGCAACCCGGCCGAGAGGTGCAGGTCGGACGCCTTGTTCTTGACGCTGAAGGCGAGCAGTTGGGTAATGTCCACGCAGTTCCTCGGTGACGTTTTGATACGACTTTGAAGATTATGACGATGATTGGCGACAAGCTCCAGCAAGTTCGGACCCGGATCGTGATCGCCTGCACGGCCGCTGGACGCGATCCGGCGAGCGTGCGCTTGCTCGCGGTGTCCAAGACCTTCGACGCCGAGGCGGTGCGCGCCGCCCATGCCGCGGGCCAGACTGCCTTCGGCGAGAACTATGTCCAGGAGGGCGTGGCCAAGATCGAGGCGCTGGCCGATCTGCGGGACCGGCTCGAATGGCACTGCATCGGCCCTCTGCAGAGCAACAAGACACGGGTGGTGGCCGAGCATTTCGATTGGGTGCACAGCATCGACCGCCTGAAGATCGCCGAGCGCCTGGCCGGGCAGCGGCCGGCCCACCTGCCGCCGCTGCAGGTCTGTCTGCAGGTCAATGTCGACGGCGGTGCCAACAAGTCCGGCGTGTCGCCGCAGGAGGCCCTGGCGCTGGCGCGGGCCGTGGCGGCCTTGCCACGTTTGCGGCTGCGCGGGCTGATGGCGATCCCGGAACCGGCGCCGGATTTCGAGGCGCAGCGGGCGCTGTTCCTGCGCGCGGCGGCCGTTTTCGAGGAGGTCCGGGCGGCGGGGATCGAAGTCGACACCTTGTCGCTGGGGATGTCGGCGGACCTCGAAGCCGCGGTCGCCGCCGGTAGCACCATGGTTCGTATCGGCGCCGCGATCTTCGGTCGGCGCTAGGGGCCTGCAATCCATGGAGCCAAACCATGGATGCCGCCCAGTGCACAGCGCCCAGGAAGGCCGCGACGGTCTTGTCGTAGCGCGTGGCGATAGCGCGGTAGCTTCAAGCGAGCCATCGCGCGGCACGTAGGCCGATGTGCTGCTTGACATGCAGGTATTTGCCTGCATATCATTGCCCGACGCACACACACAACGGATGGACGCTGACAAGGTTTTCAAGGCACTGGGCGACCCGACTCGCAGAAAGCTGCTCGACCTGCTCTACGAAAAAAACGGGCAGACGCTGGGCGAACTCTGCGAGCACCTGGACATGGCGCGGCAATCCGCTGCGCAGCACATCGGGCTTCTCGAGGCGGCCAATCTGGTGAGCACCGTGTGGCGTGGCCGGGAGAAGCTGCATTTCATCAACCCGGTGCCGCTGCACGAGGTCTACGAACGGTGGGTGCGGAAATTCGAACGCCAGCGGCTCGGCCTGCTGCACGACCTGAAGAAAGAACTCGAAGGAGAGTAACGATGAGCAAAGAGAAGACCAGCTTCGTTTATGTGACCTACATCCGCTCGACGCCGGAAAAGGTGTTCGAAGCCATCACGAAACCGGAGATCGCGCGGCGCTACTGGGGCCACGAGAACGTCTCCGACTGGAAACCCGGTTCGACCTGGGAGCACGTGCGCGCCAACGAGCAGCGCACGGTCAACGTGCTGGGCAAGGTGGTCGAGGTCGCGCCGCCGACGCGCCTTGTCATCACCTGGGCGAGTCCCTCGCAGGCCGACGATCCGGCCAGCTACAGCCGCGTGCGCTTCGATGTCGAGGCGTACGAGGAGATGGTGCGGCTGACCGTCACCCACGACGAACTCGAGGCCGGCAGCGGGATGGCCAAGGGCATCCAGCAGGGCTGGCCGATCGTTCTTTCCAGCCTCAAGTCCCTGCTGGAGACGGGGCAGGGGATCGATGTCTTCGCCAAGCCGCTGGCGGCTTGAACCGGGAGTTGCTCATGACCCAGCCCTACACCGGCGGATGCGCGTGCGGCGCGATCCGCTACACCACCCGGCACGCGCCGGTCTTCCAGAACCACTGCCAATGCCGCGACTGCCAGCGGCGAAGCGGCACGGGGCACGGCTCCTACCTGACCTTTCCCGCGCGGGCCGAGATGTCGATCACCGGCGAGGCGACGCTGTGGGAGGTCGCGGGCGACAGCGGCAACGTGAAGCTCCACGCCTTCTGCCCGGTCTGCGGAACGCCGGTCTTCCTGCGCTTCGCCGCGATGCCGGACCTGATCGCGGTCCACGCGGGCAGCCTGGACGACCCGGGCCGCTTCGTGCCGCAGGTCCTCACCTACAGCGTCCGCGGGTTGGCGTGGGACGCCATCGATCCTTCGTTGCAGGCATTCGAGCGGATGCCGTCCAGCTAGGGCCTTTCGAACAGGCCCAGCAGGACGTTCTTCAGCCACTGGTGAAGGGCCGAGGTTTCATGGCGTTGGTGCCAGAACAGCTCGATCACGCGCGGGGGCGCCTCGAGCGGGACGGGCGCATGGCGCAGGCCGGCCATTCGCCCGGGTTCCAGGGCTTCCGACCACGGCAGCACGGCGATCAGGTCGGAGCGCCGCACCACGTCGTAGGCGGCTGCGTAGTGGTTCACCGTTGCGACCAGGTGGCGCTGGAGCCCGCGGCTGCGCAGGAAGATGTCGTACGTTGGCGTGGTCTTGCCGGCCAGGCTGACGTCCACGTGGCGCGCGGCCAGGAATTTCTTCAGCGGAATCCTGTCCGGGCGATCGAGCGGGTGACCGGCGCGCATGACGCAGACGAAGCTGGGCGACCACAGCGCCCTCGACTTGAGGAAGGCCGGTCGCTGCACCTCCTCGTTGTAGACGCTGATCGCGAAATCCGCCTTGTTGTCCGCCAGCACCGGACCGAAGTCCACCAGCGTGTTCGGAATGGTGTGGATCTGCATCGACGGCGCCGCCTTGCTCAGCCGGGCCACCAGCCGTGGGACCACGATGCCGGCGACGTAGTCGGACATCGCGATGCTCAGGCTGGCCGTGCTGCGCAGCGCATCGAAGCGCTCGGCGTCGAGCGTGTCGCGGATGGCATGGAGCGAGGCGGCCAGGGGCTCCCAGAGGTCGAGCGCCCGTCGGGTCGGCTTGACCCCCGCGCCGCTGCGCACGAACAGGGGATCGTCGAAGGTGTCGCGCAGGCGGCGCAGGGCGTTGCTCACCGTCGGCTGGGTGAGCGACAGCTTCTGCGCTGCGCGGGTGACCGTGCCTTCGGTCATCAGGGCCTCGAAGACCTTCAGCAGATTGAGATCGGCGTTGCGGTAGTTCATCGTGCGAATTCATTCACCAGATCAATGGACCACATCATCAGTATAAATTTTCTTCTATGACCCATCGGTCCTACGATCCGGCCCGTCCGCCGATGCGCCATCGGCCAACCGGGAAGGGATTCACATGACCATGCTGTCCGCTCGTATCGAGCGCCTGCCGTTTTCCGGCTTTCATCGCCGGTTGCTGATCGTCGGCGGATTGGGCTACAGCTTCGATGCCATGGATGCGGCGGTGATCGCCTTCGTGCTGCCGGTGCTGCGCACCGCCTGGGACCTGAGCAGCGTGCAGATCGGCGTACTGGCCAGCGCGAATTTCATCGGCTTCTTCTTCGGTGCCCTGGTGTCCGGGTCCCTGGGCGACCTGATCGGGCGGCGCAAGGTGATGATGTGGGCGCTGGCGATCTATTGCGTTGCTTCGCTGTTCAGCGGCCTGGTCAATGACTGGACCAGTTTCCTCGGCCTGCGGATCGTCGCCGGCTTCGGCACCGGCGCCGAGAGCGTGATCATCGCGCCCTACCTGTCGGAATTCGTGGCGCGGCGCTACCGGGGCGCCTTCACCGGTGCGCTGGCGGGCTTCTTCTCCTTCGGCTTCGTTGCCGCGGCGGTGCTGGGCTACCTGATCGTGCCGGCGCACGCGGACGGCTGGCGCTTCGTGATCTTCATCACCGCCACGCCGGTGGTGATGCTGTTGTGGTGGCGCCGCGTGCTGCCGGAGTCGCCGCGCTGGCTGGAAAGCCAGGGCCGCGTCGCCGATGCCGAGGCGATCATGGACGCGGTCGAAGCCGACGTCACGCGGCGCGGCCATGCCTTGCCTGCGCTCGACCCCGCCGATGTCGCGGCGCCGCCGCCCAGCAGCCGCCGCGGCGGCCTGTGGAAGAACTACGCCACCTTGCTCTCGCGCAAGCTCCTGCGGACCACCAGCATGACCTGGCTGATGTGGCTGTCGATTACCTTCAGCTACTACTCCTTCTTCACCTGGATCCCGAGCCTGCTGGTGCAGAACGGCATGACGATAACCAGGAGCTTCGGCTATTCGCTGGTGATGTACCTGGCGCAGGTGCCGGGCTACTTCTCCGCCGCCTGGCTCAACGACCGGATCGGCCGCCAGGCCACCATCGTCGGCTACATGCTGATGGGCGGCTTGGCTGCCCTGGGGCTCGCGTTCACCCACAGCGACAGCCAGATCATGCTGGCGGGGGTGCTGCTGTCCTTCTTCATGAACGGCACCTATGCCGGTGTGTACGCCTACACGCCGGAGGTGTTCCCGACCCAGGTGCGGGCGACCGGCGCCGGACTCGCTTCGGCGGTGGGGCGCATCGGCGGCATCACGGCGCCGATCCTGGTCGGCTTCATCTACCCGAACTTCGGCTTTGGCGGCGTCTTCGGGATGACCACGGCCGTGCTGCTGCTGGGCTCGGCGGCCGTGATGGTGATGGGCGTGCCGACCCGCGGACGCTCGCTCGAGGACATTGCGGCAGCCGAACTTTCCTGAGGAGGCGCGCACGCATGCCGCACACCGACGTCACCCATCTGCTCGCGGGCGTGGCCCGTGCCCACGACGACCTGCGCCAGCCGCAGGCCACTTTCGAGGCCATCGACCGGGCCGCGGCCGCGGCCATCGGCCACCGGCTGTTCACGATCCTGGTCCACCATCGCGCGGCCCGGGAGTCGGAGCGGATCTACACCAACATGACCGACGCCTACCCGGTGCGAGGGCGCAAGCCGGTCACCGATTCGCCGTGGATGCAGCAGGTCATGGCGCGCGGCGAGCCCTACATCGGGCGCAATGCCGACGACATCCGGGATGTGTTCTTCGACCATGAGCTGATCATCTCCCTGGGCTGCCGCAGCGTGTTGAACATTCCCCTGCGCTGGCGCGGCGAGACGCTCGGAACGCTCAACCTGCTCCACCAGGAGAACTGGTACGAGGACCGGCATGTCGAACTTGCCGGCGTACTGGCGCAGATGGCGGTTCCGGCCGTCATGGCGCAATCCTGATTTTCAGATCCGACCCCGGAGGCCTCGCATGACCGAATCCGTGCTTTTCAAGAACGCCCATCTGCTCGACCCCTTGCTCGGCGAGTTGCAGGAGGACCGTGACATCCTGGCCGAGCAGGGCGTGGTGAAAGAGGTCTCGGATCGGCCGATCCGCAGCGCTGCGGCGGCGCGCGTCATCGACGTCAAGGGCAAGACGGTGATGCCCGGCCTGATCGATCTCCATGTCCATGTCGTCGCCGTCGAGCTCAACCTCGCGCGCCAGGTGCACATGCCCAATGTGCTCGTGACCTTGCGCAGTGTGCCGATGCTGCGCGGCATGCTGCGCCGTGGTTTCACCACCGTGCGCGATGCGGGCGGTGCGGGCTTCGCGTTCAAGCAGGCCGTCGAGTTCGGGCTGGCGCAAGGGCCCCGCTTGTTTGTCTCGGGGCGTGCCCTGAGCCAGACCGGCGGACACGGGGACATGCGGGCGCGCTCGGACTTCCTGAGCAACGATCCGACATGCGCCTGCTGCGTGCGCGTCGGCGCGTTGGCGCGCGTGGTCGATGGCGTCGATGCGGTCCGCAAGGCCACGCGGGAAGAACTCCAGATGGGCGCCGACCAGATCAAGATCATGGCCTCCGGCGGCGTGGCGTCGCCGACCGATCCGGTGGGCGCGTTCGGATACTCCGAGGACGAGATCCGCGCCATCGTGGACGAGGCCAGCGCGCGTGGCACCTACGTGCTGGCCCATGCCTATACCGCGGCCGCCATTGCGCGGGCCGTGCGCTGCGGGGTCCGCACGATCGAGCATGGCAACCTGGTCGATGCGCCGACCGCCGCCTTGATGGCGCAGGCCGGCGCCTATGCGGTGCCCACGCTGGTGACCTACGACGCGCTGGCGAGCGAAGGCGAGAGCTTCGGCCTGCCGAAGGAAAGCGTGGCCAAGGTGGCGGACGTGCGCGAGGCGGGCCTGCGCTCGCTCGAAATCTACAAGGCAGCCGGCGTGAAGATGGGCTTCGGTTCCGACCTGCTGGGGGAATCGCAACGTCTGCAGAGCAATGAATTCCGCCTGCGCGCGGAGGTGTTGTCGGCCGCCGAGGCTGTGGCCAGCGCGACCGTCGTGGGGGCCGAGGTGCTGGGCATGAGCGACCGCCTCGGCCGTCTCGTGCCCGGCGCGCTGGCCGACCTGCTTGTCGTCGACGGCAATCCGCTCAAAGACGTCAACTGCCTGCTGGGGCAGGGCGAGCGGATTGCGCTGGTCATGAAGCAAGGCGTGGTCGAGTTCGACGAACTGCGCTAGCCAGGACTGCGGCGCGAGCGGCCCCGCTGGCTTCCCGCTTCGAGCCAGCCCCTCAGGGGCGTCGGGCCGCGGCCTGTTCGCGGCGCAGCTCGGCGACTGGGCGTCCGCCCACGCCCCAGTTGTCGAGATCCACCTCGTCGATCACCACGAAGGTGGTGGCCGGGTCCTTGTCCAGCACGCGCACCATCAGCTCCGTGGCGCCGGCGATCAGCTGCTGCTTCTGTTCCTGCGTCACGCCTTCGCGCGTGATTTCAATCTTGATGTAGGGCATGTCGCGTCACCGGGGGCTTGCGCCCGCGGCGCTCCGTTGCGTGGGTGTTGGGGTGTTGTTCCGGCGGTGCGTCGACGCGGCGAATGTCACCAGTGGCCCGCAGCTTGCCCGCCGTCGACGTGAAGGATCTCGCCCGTCACGAACGAAGCGTGCTCGAGGAACAGCACCGCGTCGACGATCTCTCCGATTTCGCCCATGCGGCCCAGCGGATGCAGGCCGTCGAGCGTGGCGTGGGTCTCCGCCGGATGCATCGGCGTCTTGATGATGCCGGGCGAGACCGCATTCACGCGAATGCCGCGCGGCGCGTACTCGATGGCCAGCGACTTGGTGGCGGCGTTCAGGCCGCCTTTGGTCAGCGACGCGAGAACCGACGGTACGCCGTTGATCGGCTGCTCGGCGAGACTCGTCGTGATCTGGACGATGTGTCCCGAGCCCTGCGCTTCCATCCGCTTCAGGGCCAATTGACTGATGTGGAAGAAGCTGGCCAGGTTGGTGCCGATGTTCGCCGCCCAGTCCTCGCTGGTGAACTGGGTGAACGGCTTGGCCGTGAAGATGCCGGCGTTGTTGACCAGCGTGTCGATGCGGCCGAAGCGATCCACACCCTCGCTGAAGATCCGGTCGGCCGTCGCGCGCTCCGCGGCGTCGCCGGCGATCGCCAGGATGTCCGGATCGGGGCTGGCGCCAATCGAGCGCGAGTTGGCGACGACCCGGAAGCCGGCCTTGCGATAGGCCTTGACGAGCGCTGCACCGATGCCGCTGGAGGCGCCTGTGATGACGGCGACCTTGGAAACGTTGGGGGTCATGAAAACAGTCCTTTGAAGTGGAGGGTTGACAGACCTCGGCGGGTTGCTGGATCTGTTGCCCAGACTTTATTGATGTTCTTTTGTGGCTTAAAGTGGCTACAAAGAACATCTATGAGTACATGATGTAATGAATCAAGCGAGCCACACCCCATGAATCGACAGTTCGACGACGTGATGCTGGGCAGCATCGAACTGTTCTGCCTCGCCGCCGAGCAAGGCAGCTTCACGGCCGCGGCGGCGACCGCATCGGTGACGCCTGCGGCCGTCAGCCGTTCAGTCTCGCGGCTGGAACAGCGGCTCGGCGTGCGGCTCTTCACGCGGACGACGCGCCAGATGCGCCTGACCGAGGCGGGGCGCGGCTATTTCGAGCAGTGCCGGCAGGCGCTGAACCAGCTGGTCGAAGCCGAACGGGAGCTCAGCGGCCACCAGCTCGCGCCGTCCGGCCTGCTGCGCATCAGCGCGCCGACCACCTACGGCCATTACCGCCTGCTGCCGCTCGTGCCGGCATTCCGCGAGCGCTATCCGGAGGTGAAGGTCGAGGTCAACGTCAGCAACCGCAACATCGACTTCGCGGACGAGGGCTACGACCTGGCCGTACGGGCCCGGGCGACGGGCGACTCGACACTGGTGGCACGGCATCTGGAGGACACGCCGCTCGTCGTCGTCGCTTCGCCCGACTACCTGAAGCGCCACGGAAAGCCATCGACCCTCGATGACCTGCGGGCCCATGAGTGCATCCAGTTCGAACTGCCGAGCAGCGGACGCACCGTCCCGTGGCAGTTCCGGCAGGACGGGCAGGACCTCGATCTGCAGACCGCCGGCGGCTATGCATGCTCGGACGACGTGGTCGCCGGCGCCACGCTGGCGCGCTACGGCGCGGGTGTGTTCCAGGTCTATCGCTTCGTGGTCGAGGAGGACTTGCGCACGGGCCGGCTGGTCGAATTGCTGAAGGACTTCAGCGGCCGGTCGCGGCCGCACAGCCTGTTGTATCCACACCGGCGTTTCGTGCCGTTGCGGGTGCGCGTGTTCGTCGACTATCTGCTCGGCCAGCGTTCGGCATGGACGCAGGCGCAGCCCTAGCCGGGCAGCGGAATCCGCGCGCTGCTCTTCACTTCTTCCATCACCGCATAGGTTCGCGTCTCGCGCACGCCGGGCAGTTGCCACAGCACCGTGCCGGCGAAGTCGCGGTAGGCCGCCATGTCGGCCATGCGGGTCTTGAGCAGGTAGTCGAAGCCGCCCGCCACCATGTGGCATTCCATGATCTCGTCGCGCACCTGCACCGCGGCCTTGAACTCGTCGAACACATTGGGCGTGGTGCGGTCGAGCAGCACCTCGACGAAGACCGTGAAGCCGCGGCCCAGCTTGTGCGGGTCGAGGCGGGCCTCGTAGCCCAGGATGAAGCCGTCGCGCGCCAGGCGCTGCACCCGGGCCAGCACGGCCGTCGGCGAGAGCGCGACGGCCTCGGCCAGCTTGAGATTCGAAATCCGGCCGTCTTCCTGAAGAACCTTCAGGATTTTCATATCGATGCGGTCGAGATCGGTGGCTGATTCGTTTGTCACTAGCGAATTATCCGGTTGGGTCGCAAACTTTGGTGAATAACTCGGCGCAGGAAAGCGGAGCATCGCTTCCATCGACCACCCGGAGTTTTCGCCATGCGCCTGCCCAGCCCCTACCGGCCCGAAGCCGACATCGTCGCGCACCGCCTCGCCTCGCTGAAGGGCGCCCTCGACTGGGCGTCTATCGTGCCCCTCGCCACGCCCTGGGTGCGCGCCGTGCGCCACAGCCCGCCGCCGTTCTGGGCCATGGAGAGCCTGTTGCGCGAGTACCCGATCTCGAGCGCCGAGGGCCTGGCGCTGATGCGGCTGGCCGAGGCGCTGCTGCGCGTGCCCGACGCCGAAACCGCCATTGCGCTGACCGCCGACCAACTGGGACGCGCCAACTTCGAGAGCAGCACTGATTCGACCCTGGCGCGGCTGTCGTCCTCGGCGATCGCGCTGTCGAAGAAGTTCCTGCCCGGCGCGGAGGCCGAACCGGGCCTGATGGCCAGGCTGGGCGCCCGCACCGTGGTCGCCGCGACCCTGCGCGCGGTGCAGCTGCTGGGGCGCCAGTTCGTGCTCGGCCAGACCATCGAGGAGGGCATGGCCGAGGCCCGTTCGGCGCACAGGAGGCAGGCCGCGCTGCGCTTCAGCTACGACATGCTGGGCGAGGGCGCGCGCACCGACGCCGATGCGCTGCGCTACCTCGACAGCTACGTCAACGCGATCCACTCGATTGCCGCCGGCGCCGACCCCGACGGCACCCCGGAGCAGAACGACGGCATCTCGATCAAGCTCAGCGCGCTGCATCCGCGCTATGAGGACGCCCAGCACGAGCGCGTGATGCGCGAGCTTGTGCCGCGCGTCTGGCAGCTGTGCGTGCTGGCGGCCGACGCCAAGCTCAATCTCACGATCGACGCCGAGGAGGTCGACCGGCTCGAACTCTCGCTCGACGTGTTCGAGGCGCTGGCCGGGAAGGTGGCGGCCGAAAAGCCGCAGTGGCGCGGCTTCGGCCTGGCGATGCAGGCCTACCAGACGCGTGCGCTGGAACTCATCGAGCACGTGGCCGGAATCGCCCGCAAGCACAAGCTGCGGCTGATGTGCCGGCTGGTCAAGGGCGCCTACTGGGACGCCGAGATCAAGCGCGCCCAGGAACTCGGATTGCCGCACTACCCGGTCTTCACGCACAAGCACCACACCGACCTGAGCTACCTGGCCTGCGCGCGGGCGCTGCTGGCGGCGCCCGACGCGATCTATCCGCAGTTCGCGACGCACAACGCGGGCACGATCGCGGCGATTCTTGCAATGGCGGGCAGCGAAGCACACGGAGTGGCAAGCGTGGGGGCCAGTCTTTCCGCCGGGCCGCCCCAAGGAAAGGCAGCCCCCTCGGGGGGCAGCGAAGCACACGGAGTGGCAAGCGTGGGGGCCAGTCTTTCCGCCGGGCCGCCCCAAGGAAAGGCAGCCCCCTCGGGGGGCAGCGAAGCACACGAAGTGGCAAGCGTGGGGGCCAGGTTCGAGTTGCAGCGGCTGCACGGAATGGGCGAGGGGATCTACCGCGAGGTGATGAAGAGCAGCACCGTGCCGGTGCGCGTCTACGCCCCGGTCGGCCGCCACAAGGACCTGCTGGCCTACCTGGTTCGCCGGCTGCTCGAGAACGGCGCCAATTCCTCGTTCGTGAACCAGCTCGGCGACGAATCGGTCGGCATGGACGCGCTGCTGGTCTCTCCGCTGTGGCTCGACCGCCAGGCCGCGCTGCCGCTGCCGCCCGAGCTCTACGGCCCGGCGCCCGCGCGGCGCAACAGCAGCGGCGTCGACCTCGCGGTGGAATCGATGCGTGCCCCGCTGTTGGCCGCCTACGCCGATGCCGTGGTGCCGGTGGTGCCTGAATTCGATGCGCAGCGGGCCGAGGAGGCCCTCTCGACCTCGGTCGCCGCCTACCGCGCCTGGACCCGCACGCCGGTGGCGCAGCGCGCCGCCGCGCTGCGCCATGCGGCCGATGCGCTGCAGGCCGAGCTGCCGCGCTTCTGCGCCCTGCTGGTCAAGGAGGCCTTCAAGACCTGGGGCGACGCGGTGGCCGAGGTGCGCGAGGCGGTCGATTTCCTGCGCTACTACGCCGACGAGGCCGAGCGGCTGATGCAGCCGGTCGCGCTGCCCGGACCGACCGGCGAGAGCAACGAGCTGCGCCTCACCGGCCGCGGCCCCTGGGTCTGCATCAGCCCGTGGAATTTCCCGCTGGCGATCTTCGTCGGCCAGGTGGCGGCCGCGCTGGCGACCGGCAACACGGTGCTGGCCAAGCCGGCGGAGCAGACGCCGGCCGTGGCGTTGGAGGCGGTACGGCTGCTGCATGCCGCCGGCGTGCCGGGCGGGGCGCTGCAGCTGCTGCACGGCCCGGGCGAGACCGTCGGCGCCGCGCTGGTGGCGGCGCCCGGCGTGGCGGGCGTCGTCTTCACCGGATCGACCCAGGTGGCGAAGATCATTCACCGCGCGCTGGCGGCCAAGGACGGCCCGATCGTGCCGTTGATCGCCGAGACCGGTGGCATCAACGCGATGCTGGTCGACTCCAGCGCGTTGCCCGAGCAGGTGGTCGATGCCGTGGTGCAGAGCGCCTTCCGCTCGGCCGGCCAGCGCTGCTCGGCGCTGCGCCTGCTGCTGGTGCACGAGACCATCGCCGAGCCGGTGATCGAGATGATCCGCGGCGCGGCGAAGGAGCTCCGCGCCGGCGATCCGGCCGCGCTGGCCACCGACGTCGGCCCGGTGATCGACCGCGAGGCCTTCGAGAACATCCAGCGCCACCTCCGGCGGCTGGATGCGCAGGCCAGGGTGCTGGTCGCACCGGCCGCCATTGCCGTGGCCGAGAACCTGATCCCGCCCCACGCCTTCGAAGTGCCCGGCGTCGACCGCGTGACCGCCGAGATCTTCGGCCCGGTGCTGCAGGTGGTGCGCTGGTCCGGCGAGCCGCAGGCCGTGATCGACGCCATCAACCGGCTCGGCTTCGGGCTCACGCTGGGCATCCAGACCCGGATCGACAGCCGGGCCCTGATGCTGGCGGCGCGGGCCCATGTGGGCAACGTCTACGTCAACCGCAACATCATCGGTGCGGTCGTCGGGGTCCAGCCCTTCGGCGGCGAGGGGCTCAGCGGGACCGGCCCGAAGGCCGGCGGTCCGCACTACCTGCTGCGTTTCTGTGCGGAGCAGACGCTCACCATCAATACCACCGCCGCGGGCGGCAACGCGGCCTTGCTTGCCGCCATCGCATAACCGCCAAAGCAACGTGCATAGGCATGGCGCGGCGGGCGCCGCGCGACTATCGTGGCGCCTGTCCGTTCAACACCAAGGATTCCATGAGCTCTGAACTCTCCTACGTCCATCCGACCGCCAACAGCCCCTGGGGCACCTACCTGTCGCAGGTCGATCGCGTCGTCCCCTACCTCGGCGGCCTGGCCCGCTGGGTCGAGACCCTCAAGCGCCCGAAGCGCGCGCTGATCGTCGACGTGCCGATCGAGATGGATGACGGTTCGATCGCCCATTTCGAGGGCTACCGGGTGCAGCACAGCCTGTCGCGCGGCCCGGGCAAGGGCGGCGTGCGCTTCCACCCCGACGTCACGCTCGAGGAAGTGATGGCGCTGTCGGCCTGGATGACGGTCAAGACCGCCGCGGTCAACCTGCCGTACGGCGGCGCCAAGGGCGGCATCCGGGTCGACCCGAAGAAGCTGTCGCTGAAGGAGCTGGAAAAGGTCACGCGCCGCTATACCAGCGAGATCGGCATCATCATCGGCCCGCACACCGACATCCCGGCGCCCGACGTCAACACCAACGCCCAGATCATGGCCTGGATGATGGACACCTATTCGATGAACGTCGGCGGCACCGCCACCGGCGTCGTCACGGGCAAGCCGCTGCACCTGGGCGGCTCGCTGGGCCGGGTCAAGGCCACGGGCCGCGGCGTCTTCGTGACCGGCCGCGAGGCGGCGCGCCGGCTCGGGCTCGACCTGCGCGGCGCCCGGATCGCGGTGCAGGGCTTCGGCAACGTCGGCTCGGTCGCGGCCGAACTGTTCGCCGAGGCCGGCGCGAAGATCGTCGCGGTGCAGGACCACACCGGCACCATCGTCAACGACAAGGGGCTCGACCTCGCGAAGCTGGTGCCGGTCTCGCGCACCGACGGCGTGGTCGGCTTCAAGGGCGGCGAGGTTGTCGACAACGAAGCCTTCTGGGACGTCGCCTGCGACATCCTGATCCCGGCCGCGCTCGAAGGCCAGATCACGGCCGAGCGGGCCGAGAAGACCAAGGCCAAGCTGGTGCTCGAAGGCGCCAACGGCCCGACCGTGCCGAGCGCCGACGACATCCTGGCCGAGCGCGGCGTGCTGGTGGTGCCCGACGTGATCTGCAACGCCGGCGGCGTCACGGTCAGCTACTTCGAGTGGGTGCAGGACTTCTCCTCCTTCTTCTGGGACGAGGACGAGATCAACGTGCGGCTCGACCGCATCATGATGAATGCGCTCAACCACATCTGGGACACCGCCGACAAGCACAAGATCACGCTGCGCACCGCCACCTACGCGGTGGCCTGCGAGCGGATCCTGATGGCGCGCGAGGAGCGCGGCCTGTACCCATGAGCCGCACGGCCGCTCCGAAGGCGAACACCGCAGCGCGCAGCGCGGAGGTTCCCTGATGCCTGCGTTGCCTGCCGCCGAGCTGGCGCGCATCGAGGCCTTGCTGGCCGGCGGCGGGCGCCGCCTGCTCGGGCTGGTCGGCGCGCCGGGCTCGGGCAAGTCGACCCTGGCGCGGGCGCTGCTCGAGGCCCTGCCGGGCCGCGCCCAGGTCGTGCCGATGGACGGCTTCCACCTGGCCAATGCGGAGCTGCAGCGGCTGGGCCGGGCCGGCCGCAAGGGCGCGCCCGACACCTTCGACAGCGCCGGCTACGTGGCCTTGCTGCAGCGCCTGCGGGCCCAGCCGGCCGGCGAGACCGTCTATGCGCCCGAGTTCCGCCGCGAGATCGAGGAGCCGGTCGCCGGGGCGATCGCGGTGCGGCCGGACACCCGCCTGGTCATCACCGAGGGCAATTACCTGCTGTTGGAGGAGGGCCCCTGGGCCCGGGTGGCGCCGCTGCTCGACGAGATCTGGTACGTGGATGTCGACGATGCGCTGCGCCGGGAGCGCCTGCTGCTGCGGCACCAGCAGTTCGGCCGCAGCCGCGAGGCGGCGCTGGCCTGGGTGGCGCAGACCGACGAGCCCAACGCGCAGCGCATCGCCGCCACGCGGCTGCGGGCGCAGCACGTCATTCGCTTCGACGCCTGAGCGGGGAACGCTGGAGCGCCCGGCCTGTCCAAGGCTGGGCCGCGCTCCCGCGGCTTGCTAGCATTCAGCACTCCGCCCATCCCATGCCTGCCATGCGCTTTACGTCCTGCCGCGCCGCCGCCACCGCGCTGCTGCTGCTTTCGTCCCTGGTCGCCGGCTGCAGCCTGAGCACGCCGCACCGCGTGTCCTACGAGCCGGAAGGGTTCGATTCCACGACCACCCACACGCGCAGCTACGCCGCCAACGAGGCTCAGACCTGCGAGGCGGCCCGGCGCGCGCTGCTGAGCCAGGGCTACATGGTGACCACGGCCAATGCCGACCAGGTGACCGGCCGCAAGAGCTTCCAGCCGGCCGCCGAGGTGCACGTGGAGGTGGAGTTCCGGGTCGTCTGCGCGCGCGAGAGCAATGGCCGCAGCGGGGGGCGCAGCACCATCGCCTTCGCCAGTGCGCTGCAGGACCGCTACGGCATCAAGAAGGTCAACAACTCGGCCACCGTCGGCGTCGGCGCGCTCGGCTCGCTGTCGCTGCCTTTCAGTTCGAGCGACGACGCGCTGGTCAAGGTGGCGAGCGAGACACTGACCGACGAGCGCTTCTACGACCGATTCTTCTCGCTGATCGACCGCTTCCTGCCGGCCGCGGCGGAGGGCAAGCCGGTCGAGGCCTCGCCGGTGTCGACGCCGCAGCCGCTGATCGAGGCGCCGCTCTCGCCGGTGCCGCCGTCGCCGTCGCGCGGCTGAGGGGCTCCAGGCGGGCATGCCGCGTCAACGCGCCAGGGTCGACTTGCCGAACAGGCTTTCGATCAGCTCGACCGCGATCTCGGCCGTCCGGTTGCGCACGTCCAGCGCCGGATTCAGCTCCACCACGTCGAGCGAACCGAGCCGTCCGGTGTCGGCGACCATTTCCATGCAGAGTTGCATCTCGCGCCAGGTCGGGCCGCCGCGCACGCCGGTGCCGACGCCCGGGGCGTAGTCCGGATCGAGGCAGTCGAGGTCGAAGCTCACGTGCAGGTGGGTGTCGTCATCGACGTCCTGCAGCGCCTCGGTCATCGTGGTGCGCATGCCGTGCTCGTCGATGTGGCGCATGTCGAAGACACCGAGGCCGAGCGCCCGGATCGCCGATTTCTCCTCGGCATCGACGCTGCGGATGCCCAGGAAGCGGATCGCGTCGTGCGCCAGCGCCGCCGGCTCGCCGCTCCATCCGCTGAGCGCCGCCGGCCCGTGGCCGAGCAGGCAGGACACCGGCATGCCGTGCAGGTTGCCGCTCGGGCTGGTGGTCTCGGTGTTGACGTCGGTATGGGCGTCGAGCCACAGCACGCGCAGTTTCTGCCGCCGCTGGCGCACGTGCCGGGCGATCGCGCTGATGGAGCCGACCGCGATGCAGTGGTCGCCGCCCAGCAGCACGGGGAGTTGCCTGGCTTCCAGCGTCTGGTCGACCGCGTCGTAGACCAGGCGGTTCCATGCGATCACCTCGGGGAGGTGGTGCAGCCCTTCGGCCGGCGCCTCCCACGGCGTGCCCGGACCGGCCAGGTTGCCGCCGTCGATCACCTCGAAGCCGAGACCGGCCAGCGTGTTGGCGATCCCGGCCACCCGCAGCGCGTCGGGCCCCATGCCGGCGCCGCGGGTGCTGGCGCCGATGTCGGTCGGTGCGCCGATCAGTCGAAGGGTGCGGGTCATGCGCGGGTCTCCTGTTGCACGGAACAGCCGCTACGGTAGCGCACGCCCATGACAAAGAGCAATCCGAACGAATTCCAGGAACACCGCGGAACCGGCTTCGCCGGGCCGCTGGTGTTGCCCCCGGCAGGGGGTGGGCGCCCCGACACGAAGTGCGGGGCAACCTGGGGGCGAGCAACAGCGCTACCGCGGAACCGGCTTTGCCGGGCCGCTGGTGTTGCCCTCGGCAGGGGGTGGGCGGGCGACACGAAGTGAGCCCAACCTGGGGGCGAGCAACATCTAGGGGCGGGGCATCTTGCAGTCCGTTCCTTGCGCCAGCTCGTTGCCGGTGTAGATCGCATCGGTGCGGAAACCGTACTGGGTGCCTTCCCAGCCGACCTTGACCGCCTTGCCGTCGACCGGCGCGATCGTGTTGACCACCTGCGGCAGCAGCAGCTGGTGGTCGTCGGCGCGCATGCGCACCGGGCCGACCACCGAGTCGAAGCTCAGGTCTTCCATGGCCAGCGCCACCCTGGTGGTGTCGGTGCTGCCGGCCTTGTTGATCGCGGCGGCCAGCAGGCGCGGCGTCATCTCGATGCGGGGCGCCAGGAAGTCCTTGCCGGTCTTGGCCTTGTAGCTTCTGGCGAGCGCATCGACCTTGGGCGAATCGGCCTGGCCGGGATGCCATTCAGCGACCCAGGTCAGCCGGCCCAGCCTGGCCTGCGACACCGCCAGCACCGTGCCCGGCACCGAGCCGGCGCTGTGGTTGTAGTAGTGCAGGTCGTAGCCGGCATCGCCTGCGGCCTTGAGCAGCAGCGTCATGTCCTGGCCCCAGTTGCCGGTGATCACCGAATCGGCGCCCGACTGCTTGATGTTGGCGAGGTAGGGCGCGAAGTCCTTCACCTTGCCGATCGGGTGCAGCGTCTCGCCGACGAACTGGATGTCGGGCCGCGCCAGGCCGACCAGCTGGCGGCCGTAGCTGGCCCATTGCTTGCCGTGCGCGTAGTCCTGGTTCAGCAGGTAGACCTTCTTGACCTCGGGCGTCTTCTTGATCGTGTTGGCGATCGCCTTCATCTTCATCGCCGTGTTCGCGTCGGTCTGGAAGTGCCAGAAGCTGCAGGACTTGCCGGTCAGGTCGGGGTCGATCGACGAATGGTTCAGCACCAGCAGCTCCTTGCCCGGATTGCGCTGGTTCCAGCGGTTGACCGCCTGCACCAGTGCGCTGACCACCGAGGAGCCCGAGCCGCCGGTGACGATGGCGCGCGCACCCTGGTCGATGGCCGCCTGCAGCGCGCTCTGGCTCTCCTGCGCCGACAGCTTGCTGTCGAACTGCAGCAGCTGCAGCTGGGTGCCGCCGAGCACGCCGCCCTTGGCGTTGATGTCCTCGATCGCATATTGCGTGTGCGTGAGCATCAACTCGCCGACGTTGGCGAAGGGGCCGGACAGGGGATCGATGTAGGCGATCTTGTAGGTCTGCTGGGCATGGGCGGCGCCGGCGGCGAGCAGGGCGGCGGCCGCGAGGGGCGCAAGCGGGCAGGGGAAGGTCATGGAGTCTCCGGTTCTTGGGGAAAGAAGAGTGGCGCGGCGCAGGCCGTGCGCTCGCGCAGCCCGAGCACCCGCCAGGCCAGCTTGCTGAGCTCGGCCACCACCTCGTCGGGCGTGAGCCGGCCGTCTGGCCGGTACCAGCTGTAGAGGAAGCCCGGCAGGCTCAGCGCCGCGAAGGCGGTGATCTTGGTTTCGCCGAAGTCGAGGTCGCCGTCGCTGCGGGCCTGCTCGAGCAGCGGAAAGAGCTGGTCATAGAAGTGATGGGCCAGTTTCTTCTGCGCCGCGATGTACTCGGGCCGATAGACCTGCGGCTCCTTGTAGGCGAAGAAGGCGCAGGGGTGGTGAGCCACCGTCGCGCGAATGAGCCGCTCGATGCCGTCCTTGACCTTGTCGACCGCGCGGCGATCGTCGCCGGCGGCGAAGTCCATGGCGGTGAAGCAGTCGACCGCGGGCCGCCACGACAGCGTCTCGAAGATCTCCTGCTTGTCGCGGAAGTAGTAGTAGACGAAGGGCTTCGTGACGTCGAGCGCGCGCACGATCTGCGCCATTGTGGTGTTGGCGTAGCCTTGCGCGGCGAACAGCTGCGCCGCCGCCTGCAGGATGCGCTCTCGCTGGACGTCGGTGCCGGCCGTGGCGGCGCGCTGCCGGCCGCTGCCCTGCGGAAGGTCGCTGCGCGGGGAGGGCGCATCCTCGCGCCCAGAGGGTTTGTGCGGTGTCGCCGAAGTTATACCCATGGGTAGGATCTTGGTGCACCATGCTGCGCTTGGCAAGCGCCCGAGTTCTATCGATAACCCTGAGAGACTGACGCCATGGAGACAAGCACCCTTCGCGAACTTCCCGATCGTCCGCGGCAGCCGCTGCACGAGTACCTTCGCACCCATGCGCGCGAGCGCGGCGGGCACCCGGCCTGCCTCTGGTACGGCCACGCGATGAGCTATGCCGAACTCGATGCGGCCAGCGACGCCTTCGCGGCCCGGCTGCAGGCCATCGGCGTGAAGAAGGGCGAGCCCGTGGTGCTGTTCCTCAACAACTGCCCGCAGTACCTGATCGCGCACTTCGGCATCCAGAAGATCGGCGCCATCGTCTGCCCGAGCGGGCCGCTCAACAAGGAGCACGAGCTGGCCTACCAGGTCAACGACCTGCAGGCGCGCGTGATCGTCGCCGCCTCGTCGCTGCTGCCGGTGGTCGACAAGGTGCGCGCGCAGAGCGCGCTCGCGCACGTGTTCGTGGTGCACTACGCCGACCTGCTGCCGGCGGCGCCCGCGCTCGACCTGCCGGCCGAGTTGGCCGCGGCGCAGCGCGAGCCGCGCGGCGTGCCGGCCGGCTGCGAGGACTTCCTCGCGGTCGCGAAGAGCGGCGAGCGCCCGGCGCCGGTCGCGCTCTCGCTCGACGACGTGGCGCTGATGACCTACACCTCGGGCACCACCGGCCTGCCCAAGGGCGCGATGCTGAGCTACGGCAATGCGCTCTTCAAGACCCGCGCGGCCGCCGACTGCAACGGCGTCACGGGCGGCGACGTGCTGCTGTCGATCGCGCCGCTCTATCACATCGCGGGCATGCTGATGGGCGTCAACGTGCCGGTGCTGACCGGCGCCACCTCGGTGCTGCTGCACCGCTTCGACCCGCGCGCGGCCCTGCAGGCGATCGACCGCCACAAGGTCGGCTGGTGGTACAGCATCGCGCCGATGAACGTCGCCTGCATGCAGCTGCCGGACATCGCGAGCTTCGATCTCTCCAGTCTGCGCATGAACCCGGTCACCAGCTTCGGCATCGCCTTCACCGAGCCGCTGGCGCAGCAGTGGCGCGGCTTCGCGAAGCATTGCAGCTCCTTCGAGGCCGCCTACGGCCTGAGCGAAACCCACACCTGCGACACCTACACGCCGCACCACGCGCCGCGCTGGGGCACGCAGGGCATCGCGGTGCCGGGCGTCACGATCCGCATCGTCGACGGCGACACCGGCAAGGACAAGCCCACCGGCGAAGTCGGCGAGATCGTGCTGCGCAGCCCGGGCTCGTTCAAGGGCTACTGGAACAAGCCCGAGGCCACCGCCGCGACCTTGCGCGAGGGCTGGGTCCACACCGGCGACATGGGCAAGATCGATGCCGACGGCTACCTCAGCTTCATCGGCCGCTTCAAGGAGATGATCAAGGTCTCGGGCTACAGCGTGTTCCCCGAAGAGGTCGAGACCATCCTGATCAAGCACCCGGCCGTGGCGCAGGCCGCGGTCATCGCCCAGCCCGACGCAGCGAAGGGCGAGGTGGTCAAGGCCTTCATCGTGCGCAAGCCGGGCGCCGAACTCGACGCCGACGCACTCATGGCCTGGGCCCGCGACAACATGGCGAGCTACAAGGCGCCGCGTGCCGTGCGCTTCCTCGACGCGCTGCCGACCACCGGTGCCGGCAAGGTGCTGCGCCGACTGCTGAAAGACTGATCCGATGCCGAAGAAAGTGTTGATTGCCAACCGCGGCGAGATCGCGGTGCGGCTGGTGCGCGCCTTGCGCGACCTGGGCATCGCGAGCGTCGCGGTCCATGCCAGGGACGATGCCGCCGCGCTGCACGTGCAACTGGCCGACGCCGCGGTGGCGCTCGACGCGACCGGCCCCTCGGCCTACCTCGACGGCGCCGCGCTGATCGCGATCGCTCGCGCGCAGGGCTGCGATGCGGTGCATCCGGGCTACGGCTTCCTGAGCGAGCGCGCCGACTTCGCACAGGCTTGCGCCGACGCCGGCCTGCGATTCATCGGCCCGACGCCGGCGCAGCTCGCGCTGTTCGGCGACAAGGCGCGCGCACGGGCGCTGGCCGGGCAGTGCCAGGTGCCTGTGATGCCGGGCAGCGCCGGCGCGGTGACGCTGGCCGAGGCGCAGGCCTTCTTCGCCGCCCAGCAGGCCGACGGCGCGGGCGTGATGGTCAAGGCGATCGGCGGCGGCGGCGGCCGCGGCATGCGCGCGGTGCTGAACGCCGCCGAGCTGCCCGTGGCGCATGCACGCTGCACCTCCGAAGCCAGGGCCGCCTTCGGCGTCGACGGCGTCTACGTCGAGCGCCTGATGCGCAATGCGCGCCACATCGAGGTGCAGGTGCTGGGCGACGGGCAGGCGGTGGCGAGCCTCGGCGAGCGCGAGTGCACGCTGCAGCGGCGCTTCCAGAAGCTGGTCGAGATCGCGCCCAGCCCCTCGCTGCCCGAGGCGCTGCGCCTGCAGGTCACGCAGGCGGCGCTGCGCATGGCCCGCGCGGTCGGCTACCAGAGCCTGGGCACCTTCGAATTCCTGGTCGACGAGTGCTCGACGACACTGCCCTTCGTCTTCATCGAGGCCAATCCGCGCCTGCAGGTCGAGCACACGGTGACCGAGGCGGTCACCGGCCTCGACCTGGTGCAGCTGCAGATCGCCATCGCCGACGGCCAGACGCTGGGCGACCTCGCGGTCGATGCCGATCGCAGCGCGCCGCAGCGCGGCTTCGCGGTCCAGTGGCGCATCAACGCCGAGACCCTCGATGCCGATGGCCAGGCGCGGCCGTCCGGCGGCACACTGGCGCGCTTCGACCTGCCCGCCGGGCCCGGCGTGCGGGTCGACACCCACGGCTATGCGGGCCTCGCGCCGTCGCCGCACTACGACACGCTGCTGGCCAAGCTGATCGTCCATTCGGCCTCGCCGCGCTTCGCCGATGCGGTGCGGCGCTCGCTGCGCGCGCTCGAGGAGTGCCGCATCGAGGGCATCGCAACCAATCTGTCCCTGTTGCGTGCGATTGCAGAGCGACCCGAGTTCGCGACGCAGGCGGTGCACACGCGCTTCGTCGAGGCGCACCTGGCCGACCTGCTCGCCGCCGCGACGCACATCGATGCGGCGAACGCCAGGGCGGTACGCGGGCTGCACGTGCATGTCGAAGCAACTTCGCCGCCGGACGAAGACGATGCCCGGGTGGTCAAGGCGCCGATGCCCGCGAAGCTGGTGCAGTTCGAGGTCGATGTCGGCGACCTCGTGCCGGCGGGTGCGCAGCTGGGCGTGCTCGAGGCCATGAAGATGGAGCATCTCCTGCATGCGCCCTTCGCCGGTCGTGTGGTGTCGTTGCTGGCAGCTGCCGGCGACTACCTGGTCGAGGGCCAGTCGCTGGTGCGGCTCGAGGCGGTCGATGCCCAGGCCGTCGAAGCCGAGGCGCAGGCCGCGCACGACCTCGACCTGATCCGCCCCGACCTGCAGAAGGTCATCGACCGCCACGCGCCGACGCTCGACGCGAATCGCGCCGCCGCGGTGGCCAAGCGCCAGCGCCAAGGCGGGCGTACCGCGCGCGCCAACATCGCCGACTTGTGCGAGACGGCCGACGATCCGGACAACTTCACCGAGTACGGCGCGCTCGCCATCGCCGCCCAGACGCGTCGCCGTACTCTCGAGGACCTGATCGCCAACACGCCGGCCGACGGCATGGTGACCGGCATCGGCAGCATCAACGCGAGGCAGTTCGGCCCCGAGAAGTCGCGTGCCGTGGTCATGTCCTACGACTACACGGTGCTGGCCGGTACGCAGGGCATGCGCAACCACCACAAGACCGACCGCATGCTGGGCATCGCGCACCAGCTGCGGCTGCCGGTGGTGCTGTTCGCCGAAGGTGGGGGCGGCCGGCCGGGCGATACCGATATGCCGATCGTCGCCGGACTCAACAACCACACCTTCAGCCAGTTCGCGGCGCTGTCGGGCAAGGTGCCGGTGGTCGGCATCGTGCACGGCCGCTGCTTCGCGGGCAATGCGGCGCTGCTCGGCTGCGCCGACGTCATCATCGCCACCGAGGCCAGCAACATCGGCATGAGCGGCCCGGCGATGATCGAAGGCGGTGGCCTGGGCACATTCGCGCCCGAGCAGATCGGCCCGAGCGGCGTGCAGTCGCGCAACGGCGTGATCGACATCCTGGTCAAGGATGAAGCCGAGGCGGTTGCCGCGGCAAAGCAGTACCTCTCGTACTTCCAGGGCGCAACCGGCAACTGGCAGTGCGCCGATCCGCGTGCGCTGCGCCATGCGGTGCCCGAGAACCGGCTGCGCGTCTACGACGTGCGCGCCGCGATGCGCGGCGTCGCCGACACCGGCTCGCTGCTCGAACTGCGTGCCGGCTTTGGCGCCGGCATCGTGACCGCGCTGGCGCGCATCGAGGGCAAGCCGGTCGGCCTGCTGGCCAACAATCCGCATCACCTCGGCGGCGCGATCGACGTCGAGGCGGCGGACAAGGCGGCACGCTTCATGCAGCTGTGCAATGCGCACGGCCTGCCGCTGGTGGCGCTGTGCGACACGCCCGGCTTCATGGTCGGCCCCGAGATCGAGGCCCAGGCGCAGGTGCGCCACGTGTGCCGCATGTTCATGGTGGCCTCGCACCTGCGCGTGCCTTACTTCGCGGTGGTGCTGCGCAAGGGCTACGGCCTCGGCGCGCAGGCCATGACCGCCGGCGGCTTCGACGCGCCGGTGTTCACGGTGGCCTGGCCGACCGGCGAGTTTGGCGCCATGGGGCTCGAGGGTGCGGTGCGCCTCGGCTTCCGCAAGGAACTCGAAGCCGCCGCTGAGGGCGCCGAGCGCGATGCGCTGTTCAGGAAGCTGGTGGCGCAGCAGTACGCCAACGGCGAGGCGATCCACATGGCGCAGACGCTCGAGATCGATGCGGTCATCGATCCCGCCGACACGCGGGCCTGGCTGGTGCGCGGGTTGGCGTCGGCATCGGCACCGCGGGAGCCGGCGCAGGCCTACGTCGACACCTGGTGAAGGCCGGGCCGCCGGGCCCGTACACTGCGCTTCGCATGAAGCTGCTCTCCCGACGCCGCGCCGCGCTCTTGCTCGGCGCCCTGACCGTGGCCGTGGCCGCGCACGCGCCGGCATGGGCGGCCGGTGCCGGCATGGTGGTGGCCTTCGGCGATTCGATCACTGAGGGCGCCGGCTCGGTCGAGGACAACGGCCGGCCGGTCCGCTACCCCGATCGGCTGGCGGCCCGGCTGCGTGCACTGCCCGGCGACGGGCCGGTCACGGTCATCAATGCCGGGCTCTCGGGCAACCGGCTGCTGGCCGACGGGGTGGGTCTCAAGGGTATCGCGCGCTTCGAGCGCGACGCGCTGTCGCGTCCCGGCGTGACCCACGTCCTGGTCCTGATCGGCATCAACGACATCGGCTTCAGCATGCCGGAAGGCGCGGCCGGACCGATCCGTGGGCAGCCGGCGGCCGATGAGATCACCGCGGGACTGCAACTGCTGATCCAGCAGGCGCAGGCGCGCGGCATCCGGGTGCTGCTGGGCACGCTGCCGCCCTTCAAGGGCGCGAGCTACTGGAGCAAGGAAAAGGAATCGCGCCGCGATGCCGTGAACCGCTGGATCCGAAGCCGCCGCAATGTCGCGGCCGTGGTGGACTTCGATGCGGTCATGCGCGATCCGGCCGATCCGCGGGCGTTGAATCCACTGCACGACAGCGGCGACCACCTCCATCCGGGCAATGCAGGCTACGCGGCGATGGCGGACGCGATCGATCTGCGGGTGTTTCGGAAATAGCCTTTGGTCACTGCGAGTGGAACGGCCATCGCGATGTCTGGAGCCGTGACCACGACGGCGTGCCGAACGCCTACGGCCGCCGACCGGACAATCCGAACCGCAGCCAGGGCGTGTTCCCGCTATTTCGCGACCCTGGAAATAGTGGGAACACGCCCTAGAACAGCTTGAAGATCAGCGGCATCAGCAGGGCGGCGAGCACGACCTGCATGCCGAGCGCCAGCCCCGCGTAGGCGCCGGCGTCGGCATTGACGTGCAGCGCGCGTGCGGCGCCGATGCCGTGGGCCGCAGTGCCGAGGCCGAAGCCGCGGGCGGCGTAGCCCGTGGCGTCGGTGCCGATGCGCAGCGCATCGAAGAGGTACTTGCCCGACAGCGCGCCGATCATGCCCGTGAGCACCGCGAACACGGCCGACAGTGCCGGGATGCCGCCGATCTTTTCCGAGATGCCCATGGCCACCGGCGCGGTGACCGACTTGGGTGCGAGCGACAGCACCACATCGTGCGGCAGGCCGACGGCCCAGCCCAGCACCACTGCCGAACCGCCGGCCGCCGCGCCGCCGAGCAACGAGGCCAGCAGCAATCGGCCGAAGCGCGCCCGCAGTTCGGCGCGCCGCAGCCACAGCGGCCAGGCCAGTGCCACGACGGCCGGCCCGAGCAGGAAATGAATGAACTGCGCGCCGGCGAAGTAGGTCGGGTAGTCGACGCGGGTGGCCAGCAGGCCGCCGGCCAGCAGCACCACCGACCACAGCACCGGGTTGGCCCAGGGGGCGCCGCCGGTCCGGGTGTAGGCCGCGTTCGCGAGCAGGTAGACGACCAGCGTCGCGGTCAGGCCGAACAGCGGCGTGGCCGACAGGTAGATCCAGAGTTCGACGAAGCGCGGCATGCGGCTACGCCTTCTTGCGGCGGTCGGGCCCATAGAGGACCAGCGCGGTCACCGCGAGGCCGATCCAGGTCGACAGCGCGATCACCAGCAGCATGCGCCCGCCGTACTGGCCCAGCAGTGCGAGGTGCGTCATGACGCCGACGCCGACCGGCACGAACAGCAGCGACAGGTGGGCGAGCAGGAAGCTGGCGCATTCGGCCACCGGCTCGCGCACCACCGCGAAGCGCAGGCCCCCGAGCATCAGGATCATCCCGAGCACCGGACCCGGCAGCGGCAGCGACAAGCCGCGCGAGAGCAGTTCGCCGACCGACTGGAACACCAGCAGCCAGGCCATGCCGCGCAGACCGTTCATGAGGGCAGCGCTACTTGAAGACCACCGTGCGGTGGCCGTTCAGCAGCACCCGGTGCTCGCTGTGCCACTTGACGGCCCGTGCCAGCACCTGGCTTTCGGTGTCGCGGCCGCGGGCGGTCAGCGCCTCGACGGTGTCGGTGTGGTCGGCGCGCTCGACATCCTGCTCGATGATCGGGCCTTCGTCGAGGTCGGCCGTCACGTAGTGGGCGGTGGCGCCGATCAGCTTCACGCCGCGGTCGTGCGCCTGGTAGTAGGGCTTGGCGCCCTTGAAGCTCGGCAGGAACGAGTGGTGGATGTTGATGGCGCGGCCGGCCAGCTTGCCGCACAGGTCGTTGCTGAGGATCTGCATGTAGCGCGCCAGCACCACCAGGTCGGCGCCTTCGGCCTCGATGATTTCGAGCTGCTTCGCCTCGCCCTGCGCCTTGGTCGCGGCGGTCACCGGGATGTGGTGGAAGGGGATGTTGTAGCTGGCGGCCAGCTGGTAGAAGTCGCGGTGGTTCGAGATGATGGCGCGGACATCGATCGCCAGCAGGCCGCTCTTCCAGCGGAACAGCAGGTCGTTCAGGCAGTGACCCTCCTTGCTGACCAGGATCACGGTCTTCATCGGTTCGGCGGCGGCGTGCAGTTTCCAGCGCATGCCGAATTCGGCC
Organism: Variovorax sp. P4_B11; assembly: GCF_056402355.1. Taxonomy (NCBI): domain Bacteria; kingdom Pseudomonadati; phylum Pseudomonadota; class Betaproteobacteria; order Burkholderiales; family Comamonadaceae; genus Variovorax; species Variovorax sp. P4_B11. The sequence continues at coordinate 9,259 of NZ_JBFUHO010000029.1, read as the reverse complement.
GCGAGTGCGCCGATCTGCTCGCACAGAATGTTCTCTCCGTGTTCGCAGGCGAATCGCACGCGCATGAAGAAAAGGCCGGTGTCGTGGTCGTTGTACTGCGCCGCTTCTTCGATGTTGCCGCCGCGCTCGAGCAGGAAGCCGGAGACGGCATGCACGATGCCCGTGCGGTCGGGGCATGAGAGGGTGAGGATGTACGCGGAGTTCATAAGGCCGCACATTGTCGCAGGGCCGCCAGCGGGCGGCGGCTGGTGCCAAAATGCCCGTTTACCCGACAGCCCGAACTTGCAGGAGTGACTTCATGGCCTTCAACGACCTCAACATGGACAACCAGTGGTTGCCCTTCACGCCCAACCGCTCGTTCAAGAAAGACCCGCGGGTCTTCGTGGCGGCCGACGGCATGGAGTTCACGACCCACGACGGCCGCAAGGTGATCGACGGCATCTCGTCGCTGTGGTGCGTCGGGGCGGGCCACAACCGAAAGCCGATCAACGAGGCGATCAAGAAGCAGCTCGACACGCTCGACTACGCCACCGCCTTCCAGGTCAGCAACGACAAAGCCTTCACCGCCGCCGAGAGAATCGCCGCGATGGCGCCCGGCGACCTCAACAAGGTGCTGTTCTGCAATTCGGGCAGCGAGGCGGCCGACACCTCGATGAAGGTCGCGCTGGCCTACCACCGCGCCCGCGGCGAAGGGCACCGCAACCTGTTCATCGGCCGCGAGAAGGGCTACCACGGCGTCGGCTTCGGCGGCATGTCGGTCGGCGGCATCCCGGGCAACCGCAAGGTGTTCGGCTCGGCCTTCCTGCCGCGCGTGGACCACATGCGCTTCATCCACGATCCGGTGAACCATGCCTACATCCACAACCAGGAGCCGGTCTGGGCCGAGGATCCGCTGGCCGACCTCGAGCAGCGGATCCTGCCGCTGCACGACCCGAGCAACGTGGCGGCGATCATCGTCGAGCCGGTCGCGGGTTCGGCCGGCTGGTACCTGCCGCCCAAGGGCTACCTGCAGAAGCTGCGCGAGATCTGCGACAAGCACGCAATCCTGCTGATCTTCGACGAGGTCATCACCGGCTTCGGGCGAATGGGCACCAATTTCGCGTCGGACTACTACGGCGTCGTGCCGGACATGCTGAACTTCGCCAAGTGCGTGACCAACGGCGTGATTCCGCTCGGCGGCGTGATCTGCCGCGACAAGCTCTACGACGAGATGATGAAGACCTCGGCGCCGGAGCACGTGGTCGAGTTCTTCCACGGCTACACCTACTCGGGCCATCCGGTGGCCTGCGCCGCGGCCATTGCGACGCTGGACCTGTTCAAGAAGGAGCAGCTGTTCCCGCGCGCCGGCGAGATGGGCAAGGTGCTCGGCGATGCCTTCCACGGCACCTTCAAGGGGCTGCCGAACGTGATCGGCATCCGCAGCCTGGGCCTGGCCGCGGCGGTCGAGCTGGCGCCGATCGCCGGCCTGCCGGGCAAGCGCGCCTACGACATCTTCCTGGACTGCTATCACAAGGGCGCGCTGGTGCGCCCGGCCGGCGACGTGGTCGTGATCGCGCCGCCCTACATCGTCGAGAAGTCGCACATCGACACGCTGGTCAACACGCTGGCGGATTCGATCAGGAAGAACGCCTGACGTCGGCGCAGTAGTCCTTCTCGGGCAGGGCCGGGGTCTGCCAGACGGCATCGAAGCTCCCGGCGCCGCTGCCTGCGGCGCCGGCCTGCATCCGCACCGCCTTCACCGAGACATCGGTCGGCAGGTGCTGGGGCACGCCCAGCCGCTTGTCGCCGTGGGCGGCACCACTGACCAGCAGCACGGTCTTGCCCGGTGTCCTGGCCTTGACAATGGCCTGGGCCATCGCGCGGTCGCGGGCGATCTGGATCCGCGTCATCGGGACGATCTGCGATTCGGGCAAGAGGTTGCAGTGGCCGCTGCGCACGGCCTTTTGCTGGGCGGTGTGTGCGCTGCTCGACAACTGCGCATCGAGCGAGACATCCGCCATCGCGTCCCGCATGTGGGCGCGCTGCAGGTTGGCCCCGATCACCGGCACGCCCGCGCGGACCGCGGCCATCACCACCGGGCCGTAGGCGGCCCAGGGCCAGCCCTTGTCGTTCCAGGCGAGGGCGGCTTGCACCTGCGATTCGGTCGCATCGGCCGGCAGGTGGGCGGTGCTCTGGCCTTCCTCGGCCATTTCCAGCGCCAGGGTGGCCAGGTGGCCGCTCTGGACCAGGGCGAGCACGGTCTCGCGTTCGATCGCCTGGTGCTCGACGGCGTCGTGCTGCTCGCCCAGCAACAGGGCGTCGGCCGGCATCTGCGCCGCGACGCGGGCGGCGGTCAGCCCTTCCGATGCGGAAGGGGCGGGGGTGGTGCAGGCCGCCAGCCAGGCGATGCCGACGACCAGCGCCAGAGGGCGCAACGGCAAGGAGGGGGCGCGAGAGCGTCGGGGCGTCATCCCGCGATGCTACCCCGGAGGGTGCTGCCGGACCGCAGTCTTCAGTGAACCAGGACCGGAGTGTGCGCTAACTCGGCGTAGCCTTCGAGCGTGTCCTCGACCTCTTCCTGGGTGGGGGTGTTGCGCTGCCAGGCTGCGATCTGCTGCTGGAACAACTCGGCCCAGGAGCCGTCGAGGTAGACCTCTTTGCCCGAGCGCTTGTCCACGATCTCGAAACCGTGGCGTGCCAACACCGGCAGGTGGGGCGCCGCGGGCGCATCGCCTTCGGTCGGCTGCACGTGCACGACGACGAAGGAGTCGGAGTCGTAGAGCATTTGCATATCGGGCCCTGTGAGGATGTCGATGGCATTCATGGTGTTTAGATAGCAATCAACGCGCCAGTTTCAATATCCAGCGTTGCTTTGTAGGCGGGCGCCTGTATCCGTGTGTGTTTTTGTCACGGATTCGACGCCCGCAACGCGCTCTGGCTGCGCAGTTGGAGGTCGATGAAGTCGCCGTTGGTCTGGGTCTGCTTGATCCGCACCGGCAGCCAGCCCAGCGCCGGCGCCAGCCAGAGCTCGATCTTGTCGTCGAAGGGCTCGCGCGGATTGCGCGTGAGCTTGCGTGCCTTGAACTGGCCGGCCGGCACGCCGAGCTCCTCCTCGCCTTCGACGTTGAAGGTCCAGATCTCGGCGTCGCGCGGGCCGACCGTCTGCACCGCGATCACCGCGCCCGGCGGGTAGTGCGCCGGATCGCCCGCCAGCAGGGCGCCGAGCTGCAGCACCACGCTGAGCCGGTCCTGCGCACCGGCCAGGAGCATCGCGCTGGGCGCGTTGCTGCTGAACACGACCTGTCCCCGGTCGCGGTCGAAATGGGACGCGACCTCGGTCTTGCGGGTGTCCGAAAAGCGCAGGGGCTCGATGCCGGTCGCGCCGATGCGGCCGCTGCTGTGCTGGCTGCGCAGCGTCTTGAAGAGGAAGGTCCACGCCAGCCTCAGGTCGTACTGGCTGCCATCCTGCAGCCAGACCAGCTCGCCGAACACGCCCTGCAGCGGCTGCGCGCCTTGCTGGGCCGTGGCGGCGAAGGCCAGGCGCACCGATCCCGGAACCTGCAGCGTCGCCGGCCCCGGGATGCTGCCCGCGGTGTCGCCGCCGCCGGCCCCGGCGTTCGGCGTCGAGTCGCCGGATACGCCCGAGGCGCCGGGTGCCTGCCCGGCGCCCCCTGCGTCGGGCACCGGTGCGTCGCCCGCATCGATCGCCGCCTGGGCGATGAGGTCGTGCGGCGGTGCGGGAGGCGGCATCGCGTGGTCGACGGCCGGCGCGGGTGCCGGCTCGACCGCGGGGCGAGGGCGTGGCGCGGGCCGTGGCCGCACCGGCCTGGGCGGTGGCGGCGTCCTGGCCGCCGGTGCCGCGGCGGCGGGCTCCGGATGCGGCGCCGGCGGCGGCGCGATCACGATGCTGCGCGTGATGAAGGTGTTCGCCAGCGGCGAGGGACGCTCTCCCGTGAACGGCGGCGCCAGCTCCAGCAGCGCCAGGTGCACCAGCGCCACGACCGCGGTGAGCAGTGCCAGCCCGCGCCAGGGCGCGCGCGGAAGGTCGGGGGCATCGGGCAGGGTGGCGGGCGGCATCGAGAATGGAGCGGGCGCCGGTCCAGAGGTTCACCTCGGTACACTGCCGCCCGTCCAACCAGTTTAGTAGCGATGCCGCGCCGGCATCCGCCGCCACCCATGAAACTCGCCACCCTCAAAGACGGTTCGCGCGACGGCCAGCTCGTCGTCGTCTCGCGCGACCTTGCCAGCGCCCACTACGCCACCGGCATCGCCAGCCGCATGCAGCAGGTGCTCGACGACTGGGGCTTCATGAGCCCGCAGCTGCAGGATCTCTACGATGCGCTGAATGCCGGCCGGGCCCGCCACGCCTTCCCCTTCGATCCGGCGCAATGCATGGCGCCGCTGCCGCGCGCCTACCAGTGGGCCGACGGCTCGGCCTACCTGAACCATGTCGAGCTGGTGCGCAAGGCGCGCAATGCCGAGGTGCCCGAGAGCTTCTACACCGACCCGCTGATGTACCAGGGCGGCAGCGACGACTTCATCGGCCCCTGCGATCCGGTGGTCGTCGCCAGCGAGGCCTTCGGCATCGACTTCGAGGCCGAGATCGCGGTGGTCACCGGCGACGTCAGGATGGGCGCCACGCCGGCCCAGGCGCTCGACGGCATCCGGCTCGTGATGCTGGCCAACGACGTCAGCCTGCGCAACCTGATCCCGGCCGAGCTGGCCAAGGGCTTCGGCTTTTTCCAGAGCAAGCCGGCGACCGGCTTCAGCCCGGTGGCGGTGACGCCGGGCGAACTCGGCGAGGCCTGGCTGGGCGGCCGCGTGCACCTGCAGCTGCAGAGCACCTGGAACGGCCGCAAGGTCGGGATGTGCGACGCCGGCGAGGAAATGACCTTCCACTTCGGCGAGCTGATCGCGCACATCGCCAAGACCCGCAACGTGCGCGCCGGCACCATCGTGGGCAGCGGCACCGTGAGCAACAAGGGCGTCGAGAAGAAGGGCCGCATGGAATGGCCCAAGGGCTACAGCTGCATCGCCGAGAAACGCTGCATCGAGACCATCCAGGACGGCCAGCCCAGCACCGAGTTCATGAAGTACGGCGACACCATCCGCATCGAGATGAAGGACCCCGACGGCCAGTCGGTGTTCGGCGCGATCGACCAGGAAGTGGTGGCGCCGGCGGCGGCAAGGTAGCCGGCGCTCAGCCCGGTACCCCGCGCAACAGTTCCTTCAAACCCCGTATCCCCAGCCGGCGGAACGCCCGGTACTGGTGCGTGCGCACTGTCGTCAGCGCGATGCCGATCTCGCGCGCCGCCTCCTTGGCGGTCTTGCCGGCCAGCAGGTGGCCGACCACCTCGCGTTCGCGCAGGCTCAGCCCCAGCAGGCGCGAGGCCAGCGCCGGTTCCGCCGCCTCGCGGGCAGCGACTGCGCTGCGGCCGTGGGCGGCGGTGGCGTCGGCCAGCAGCGCGGCGTGGGTTTCGAGCAGCGCGAAATCCGCCAGCCCGAAGTCGGGCTGGGCCAGGCTGCGGTAGAAGCTCACCGCGGCGCGCTGGCCGCTCGGCAGCAGCGACAGCACCGAGGCGCGCTCGCGAATGCCGACATCGCCGTAGCAGGCGGCCCGGTAGGCCGGGTCTTCGACCTCTTCGGCGCGATGGTGGCCGAGCCAGAGTTGCGGACGCTTCGGCAGCTTGCGGCCGGCCAGCCAGGCCATGTGCGGATCGAGCCGGTCGAATCGCTCGGCGACATAGCGTTCGGCGGTGCGTTCCGCCGTATGGCCATAGCTGCTGGCCGCCGAGATGGTTTCGATGCGGCCGTTGGCGCCGGCTGCGAACACGGTGCAGAAGGTCACCGGCAGCACCTCGTGCATGGCCGCCAGGTAGCTCGCGGCCAGATGCGCCGTGCCGATCCCGGCCAGCACGCTGCTGACGACCGGCGCCGCCAGGGCCCCGCTGTTGGCACGAACGGGCCAGCGTTTCATTTCAATTCAAGGGTAATCACTTCGTACGAAGTTATGACACAGCCGTTGCCGGCGCATCCGGACAATCCCCTTCCATGAACACCGCTGCCGTGATTTCCCCTGCCGCCCGGGCCGGCGACGCCGCCACCGGCCCGCTGCCGCCGCTGGCCGCCGAGCTGCCGCCCTCGGTCGGCGCCTTCCACTACACGCGCTTCGCGCCCGGGCTGCCGCCGCTGGAGCAAGGCGTCGAGCCCGGCCGTCATGCGGTCGTGATCGCCGGCGGCGGGCCGGTCGGCATGTCGCTCGCGCTGGGGCTCGCGAACCACGGCGTGCGCAGCGTGATCCTGGAGGCCGACGACACGGTCTGCGTCGGCAGCCGCGCGGCCTGCATCTCGCGCCGCAGCCTGGAGATCGTCGAGCGCCTCGGCGCGCTGCCGGCCTTCCTGGCCAAGGGCCTGCCCTGGACCGGCGGCCGCAGCTTCTACAAGACCGAGGAGGTGTTCCGCTTCGAGATGCCGCACGACGAGCGGCAGAAGCTGCCGCCGATGATCAACCTCGAGCAGTACTACATCGAGCAGTACCTGCTGGACGAGATCGTCCGCCGCAACGCGTCCACGCCCGGGCTGATCGACATCCGCTGGGGCACCGAGCTCACCGGCTTCGTGGAAGATGCGGACGGCCTAGTGCTCGCGGCCCGCAACGCGCTCGGCGACTACGCGCTGCGCGGCGAGTGGCTGGCAGCCTGCGACGGCGGCCAGAGCTTCGTGCGCAAGTCGCTCGGCCTCGAACTGGTGGGCACCGGCTACGAAGGCCGCTACGTGATCATCGACATCGAGCTGCACAGCACGCATCCGACCGAGCGCCGCGCCTGGTTCGACCCGCCGTGGAACCCGGGCTCGACCGTGCTGATGCACAAGCAGCCCGACGACATCTGGCGCATCGACTACCAGCTGCGCGCCGGCCAGAGCACCGAGGAGGCACTGCAGCCTGCGGCGGTGCAGGCGTTCGTGCAACGGCATCTCGATGCCATCGGCGAAGGCCACCTGCCCTGGCACACGGTGTGGACCTCGGTCTACCGCGCCGGTGCGATGACGCTCGAGCGCTACCGCCACGGCCGCGTGCTGTTCGCCGGCAACGCCGCGCATGCGATGCCGATCTTCGGCGTGCGCGGCCTCAACTCGGGCTTCGACGATGCCGACAACCTGGCCTGGAAGCTGGCGCTGGTGGCCCGCGGCGTGTCCGCCCCATCGCTGCTCGACAGCTATTCGCAGGAGCGCATCGCGGCCTTCGCCATCAACGCCGAGAACGCGATGCGCAGCACCGAGTTCATGTCGCCGCCCTCGCGCGGCTTCGACCTGCTGCGCGAGGCCGCGCTGTCGCTGTCGGGCGCGCACCGCGGCATCGCGAACCTGATCAACCCGCGCCAGACGCAGGCCGTGGGCTATGCGGGATCGGCGCTGTCGAGCGAGGGCGACGACCTGGCGGCCGGCCCGTGCCCCGGCGAGGCGATGACTGAGCAGGCGCTGGTCAACGGCCTCCATCTCACGAGCCGGATCGGCCCGGCCTTCACCGTGCTGCTGCTGAACCTCCCGCAGGCCGACGACGGGCTGCGTGCCGAACTCGAGCAGGCGCAGTCGGGCCCGCTGCCGGTCGCGCTGTGCGAACTGTCGCCGGGCGATGCCGAGCCGCAGGTGTTCGCGGCGCTCGGTGCGCAGCAGGGCGCCGTCTACCTGCTGCGTCCCGACGGCCATGTGGCCGCGCGCTGGCGCCGGCCGCCGTCGGGTGCGCTGCGCCGGGCCCTGGCGCGCGCCGCATCCCTGACCCCCAAGGAGACCGCATGACTGCCCTGCCATCCGAGGCGCGCGACCGCGTCTATGCCGAATGCGCGCGTGCCATCAGCGAGGCCGGCCCCGAGCGAGAATCGCTGTTCCTCGCCCGGCTCGCACTGCTGCTGTTCGAGCAGGTCGGTGACGAAGCCCGCTGCCGCGTCGCGCTCGCGCAGGCGCTCGACGGCTTGCCGCTGCCTTCGCTGTCGGTGTGACGGGCCCCCACGCTCGGCACTGCGTGTCCTCGCTGCCCCCCGAGGGGGCGCAGACCGCCTTGGGGCGGCCCGGCGGCGGTCTGAGAGGCCCCCACGCTCGTCACTTCGTGGTCGGAGCCCTTACATTCCAGAACACTCAAAACCAGGAGACTTTTCGATGGATCGCAGAACCCTGCTCACCACCCTCGCTGCCACCGCGGCCGCCGCTGCAGCACCGTGGGCGCGCGCCCAGGGCGCCTATCCCGACCAGCTGATCAAGTGGGTGGTGCCGTATCCGGCCGGCGGCGGCACCGACGTCATCGCGCGCACCCTGGCCGAGGCCATGCGCCAGACGCTGGGCCAGCAGATCGTGATCGACAACCGCCCCGGCGCCTCGACCAACATCGGCGCCGAACTGGTCGCCAAGTCCAAGCCCGACGGCTACACCATCATGTCGGCCGACAACGCGCTGCTGGCCTTCAACGAACACCTGTTCAGCAAGCTGCCCTTCAACCCCGAAAAGGACTTCAGCTACATCGGCGCGATCGGCAAGTTCCCGCTGGCGCTGGTGGTGCACCCGGACTTTCCGGCCCAGGACTTCAAGGCCTTCCTGGCCTACGTGAAGGCCAATCCGGGCAAGGTCAACTACGCCTCGCCCGGCAATGGCTCGCCGCACCACCTGGCGATGGAGATGTTCAAGGTCCGCACCGGCACCTTCATCACCCACATCCCGTACCGTGGCGCGGCGCCGGCGATGGCCGACGTGATGGGCGGCCAAGTGCCGGCGATGTTCCTCGACCTGGCTTCGGGTCTGTCGATCATGCAGGGCAAGAAAGTGCGCGTGCTGGCGATCGGCTCGGGCAGCCGCTCGAAATTGCTGCCCGAGGTGCCGACGCTGGCGGAAGTCGGCGTCTTGAATTCCGAAGTGTTCGCCTTCCAGGGAGTCGTCGGACCGGCCGGCATCCCGGCGCCGATCGTCGCCCGGCTCAATGGCGACCTCAACCGCGCCTTCAGTACGCCGGCGGTGCAGAAGCGCTTCAACGACTTCGGCATGGAGGCGATGCCCGGTACGCCACAGCAGTTCGCGGCCCTGTCGCGCGCCGAATCCCAGCGCTGGGGCCCGATCATCAAGGCCGCCGGCATCAAGCTGGACTGACGGGCCCCCACGCTCCCCCACTTCGTGTGGGTCGCTGCCCCCCGAGGGGGCCGCAGGCCGCCTTGGGGCGGCCCGGCGCCGGCCTGGGCCCCCACGCTCCCCCGCTGCGTGTGGGTCGCTGCCCCCCGAGGGGGCCGCAGGCCGCCTT
>NZ_JBFUHO010000028.1:0-92204 GCF_056402355.1 Variovorax sp. P4_B11 | reverse complement strand
AATAACGTCGTGGAGCAGGACCATCGCGCGATCAAACGTGTCGTGCGTCCCATGCTGGGGTTCAAGTCCTTTCGCTGCGCACGTATCCTGATTGCCGGCATTGAGTTGATGCACATGATCAAGAAGGGCCAACTCCACCGCGCCCAAAGCCAAGCCTCGCCCGCGGCATCGCAGTTTTATTTGCTGGCTTTCTGAGCGACACCGAGAAACCACGCTCGCTCAGGCCGGCGCTGCTATTGCGACAGAGCCACATTGAGCAGATGTGCGACTCCGTCGGTGCGATCGACGGCTCAACCCCTCGCGGCAGGAGCTGGCCGAGATCGAGCCGCTGGCGGTCGATGACGGCGTCAACCTGTGGGGGTCGTCGAGTCTCCGAACCCTGACGCGCATCGTATGGCCGCATGATGGTCTTCCACTAACATTGCCGCATGAACCAGGACCTGAACCGCGTTTCGTGGGCCCGCCGCCTGAAGTTGCGGCATTTGGAGATGTTCCTGTTGCTCGAGAGTACCGGCAGCATCACCGTTACGGCAACGCGGATGCACACGACGCAACCGGCGGTGTCCCATTGGCTGGCCGACATCGAAGACGTCGTCGGCAATCCGTTGTTCGTGCGGGGCCGCAAGCTCGAACTGACGCCGGCCGGGGAAATTCTGCGCCGACACGCCGAACGGATTCTGGGCGACGTGCAGCGAGTGGACCACGAACTGGCGGCCTTGCGCGCCGGCCTGGTGGGCCGCCTGCAGGTAGGCTGCGTGCACTCGGCAGCGCTCGATCTGCTGCCGCGCGCGATTTCGGCGCTGCAGATGCAGCACCCCGGCATCACGGTCGACGTCGAGGAGAACACCATGGCGCCCCTCCTCGAAGAACTAAACAAGCGCAGGTTCGATCTGGTCATCGGGATCGTCGATGTGCGGGCCCATCGCTACGGCTTTGCCACCGAGCCCCTGCTCGAAGACGTGGTGCGCATCGTCTGCAACCCCGATCATCCGCTGGCGATCAAGCGCAAGCCAACGTGGGAGCAAGCCGCCGCGTTCCCATGGGTACTGCCCGCGTCGCCCAGTCTGACGCGCATTCGATTCGACGAGGCGTGCGCCGAGCATGGCATGGTGCTGCCAATGCCCCGCATGCAAACTTCGTCCGTCGCCGCCATCCAGGCGCACGTTCGCGCGACCAATTGCTTGGCAGCCCTGTCAGGCCTGGTGGCGGACTTCTACAGATCGCTCAAGCTGCTTTCCGTCGTGCCGCTCGAGCCCGTCATTAAGCTGGGACAACTGGGCCTGATCTGGGCGGACGAGGATCCCAACCCCCTGCTTTCCGAACTGGTCACGGCCTTGCGGGCCCGCATCACGCACCCGACGCCGATGTCGCCTCACCGAAAGGTCCGACGCACACCGCGCTGACAGAGCGAACGACGGCCGGCCCATGACGCTTTTATCATGGCGCCATCGCGATTATTCATTTTCCTTTCATGACAGCGTCTTACACAATCCGGCACGTTCCAAGAACTGCAGGAATGCACAGGCCGCCGCTTCATGAATTCATCATCCGAATTGCCAGAGTCCGACGCCGTCGAGTTTCTACGCGGTGCCACGTCGATCGCAAGCGCATTGGGCGATCCGCAGCAGCCTGACGCGGCATTCATCGCGATCGACCACCTCCTGGCCCGCACCATCGGCCACAAGCTCTTCACCATCCTCGCGATCGACTACGAGGCGAATCTCTACCGGCGCGTGTACAGCAGCGCACCGGGCAGCTATCCCGTCGGTGGCACCAAGCCAATGATTCGGGAAACCCAGTTCTACCGGGACTTGGTCGACGAAGGCCTCCCCCGCGTGTGCCGCGACGAGGCGGACTGCCTCAAAGCCTTCGGTGACCACCCATTGATCCAGGACTTGGGTTGCGGGAGCGCGATCAATTTTCCGGTGCGATGGGACGCCAGGACGCTTGGCGAACTGAATGTGCTGCACGAAGCCCACTGGTACGACACCCGGTCGACGGATGTGTTGCGCTTGTGCGCGTCGCTGGCTATCGCGCCGCTGCTCACCACGGTCTTCTGCTGAACGAATCCAAAGAACCCTGTCCAACCGAACGCCACATAGAACTGCGAAGCGAAGTGTCCCGACGTATCCCTCCCAACAATATCCAAGTCCCGAAGTCGATGGTCGTGGCCCCGCAGCCCGAAGCCGTGGCAGCAGGCGCGAACGTTCTTCGCGCCGGCGGCAACGCACTCGATGCCACCATCGCGTGCGCCCTGACGCAGGGAGTGGTGGACCCCTTGATGTGCGGCATCGGCGGATTCGGCGTGCTCCAGATCTTCGATCCCGCTACGCAGCAACATAGGGTGTACGAAGGCTTCGGCGCCTGCCCGGCGGAAAGCAGGGAAGACCAGTGGGTCGATGCCTGCCTGGGCGAGACCACCGACGGCTTTGGCTTCATCCTCAAGAACTTCGTGAACGAGGCCGGCGCCACGTCGGTCACCGCGCCACCGGTGCTGAGACTGCTGTCCGAAGCGCACGGCCGTTTCGGACAGTCCGCCTGGTCGGACCTGTTCACCGACGCCATCGCCAGCGCCGAAGAGGGCTGGCTGGTCCGACCGCACGTCTACACCGTCTTCACGCAGAACGAGCGCAAATACGGACGGATGAACTACGGTGAAAAGCTCGGTCTGACGAGCGACGGCCGTCGCATCTACCTCGAGGCTGACGGCAGCTACAAGAAGCCCGGCGCCCTGATCAGAAACCCCGATCTCGCCAACACCCTGCGCGCGATTGCAAGGGATGGCGCGGAGAGTTTCTACACCGGCGAGATTGCGCAGCGCATCATTGCGGACGTGCGCGCGAATGGCGGCCTCCTGTCAATGCAAGATCTGGTGTCAGCGCGCGTCGTCGAATCTGCGCCCCTCGAGATCGACTATCGCGGATGGCGCGTCGCGCTGCCCATGCCCCCCGCAGGCGGCCTGCTGGTGGCCCAGATCCTCCGCACGCTGGCGCAGTTCGATCTGGTGTCTCTCGGCCACAACTCTCCCGAGTACATCCGCGTCCTGGGCGAAGCGATGAAGATCGCGTTGCGTGATCGCGAGGCCCTGGTCGGTGACCCCAACTTCAACGACAACCCGGTCGATCGCCTCATCTCTGACGAGTACGTCAAGGCATGTGCCCACGGCATCCGCCGCGGCGAGAAGGCGCGGATCACGCGCCAGGCGCTGCAGGAACCCAGGCACACCACGCACGTGTCGGCCATCGATGCCAACGGCATGGTGGTGTCTCTGACGCATACGCTGGGCAATCCCTCTGGATTCATCGTCAAGGACGCGGGCTTCATGCTCAACGGCGCAATGAGCCAGTTCGATCCCATGCCGGGCCGGCCCAACTCGATCCAACCTGGCAAGCGCCGCGTTTCTTCGATGGCGCCCACGCTGGTGTTCGATGACGAGGGACCCGTTATGACGGTCGGCGCACCGGGCGCGAGTTGGATTGGCCCAGCCGTCGCCCAGGTGCTGGTCAATGTTCTGGAATGGGGGATGGACATGCAGGCCGCGATCAGCGCTCCGCGCGTCGTAGCTACCAGCGACGCAATCGACATCTCCAACAGAATCCCGCGCCAGGTACAGAAGGCATTGGAGGCGCAGGGCTACGAGGTCCGCCGCAGCCACCTGACGTTTGCGTTTGCCGGCGTGCACGGCATCACCAGCTTCGACGGCAAGCTCCAGGGCGGCGCCGATCCGCAGCGCGACGGTTACGCAGCGGGTGTGTGAGCGACCTGTGCGTCCACTTTATTCAACAGAATCCCAGGAGACTCAGAACATGAAATCGAAAGCTCTTTGCATCGGACTTGCGTTCTTCGCAGCCGTTGCCGCGGAAGCCGGCACCACCTTGGACAACGTCAAGAAGAAGGGTTTCGTGCAGTGCGGCGTGTCAACCGGCGTTCCCGGCTTCTCGAACGCCGACAGCAAGGGCGAATGGACCGGCATCGACGTAGACATGTGCCGGGCAGTCGCTGCCATGGTGTTCAACGACGCCAGGAAGTTCAAGGTCACTTCGCTCAATACCCAGCAGCGATTCACGGCCCTGCAGTCCGGCGAAATCGACTTGCTGAGCCGCAACACTACACTGACGCTGACGCGCGAGTTCTCGCTCGGCCTGGTGGCGGCTGGCGTGAACTTCTATAACAGCCAGGGCGTCCTGGTGAAGAAGTCACTGGGCGTGAAGAGCGCCAAGGAACTCAACGGCGCGACGATCTGCGTACAGCCAGGAACGACCACCGAGTTGAACCTGGCGGACTATTTCCGTGCCGAGAAGCTGACGTTCAAACCGGTGGTGATCGACAAGTACGACGAGTCTGTGCGCGCATTCACTGCCGGACGTTGCGACGCCTACACGACCGACAAGTCGGCGCTGGCTGTGACGCGGATCTCACTGGGCGACCCCGAAAACTACGTCATCCTGCCGGAGGAACTGTCCAAGGAGCCGAACGGTCCGATGGTGCGCCAGGGCGACGACCAATGGCTGAACATCGTGCGGTATGCCCTCAATGCCATGCTCGAGGCCGAGGAATACGGCATCACGTCGAAAAACGTGGACGAGCAACTCAAGAGTGCCAATCCGAATGTGCAGCGCATCCTCGGCGTGACGCCGGGCCTGGGGAAGGCCATGGGACTGGATGACCGTTGGGCCTATTCCATCATCAAGCAGGTCGGCAACTACGGCGAGAGTTTCGAGCGCAACCTGGGGGCAGGCAGCGCGGTGAAGTTGCCGCGCGGGCTAAATGCGCAATGGCGTCAAGGTGGCCTGATGTACGGACTGCCGCTGCGCTGACATGGTGTCGCCGAACCGCCGCCCTTGTCCGAAGCGCGGCATGTTATCTCCTGAGAAGATAGCGCCGCAGCCACCCCCTGTGCGCCGCCTGTCCTGGAGCAATGCGCGTGTTCGCGCTGCGGTTTACCAAGCGATCGCGCTGGGACTGGTGGGAGGGGCGGCCTGGTTTCTCGTCGCCAACACGCTGACAAATCTGGCAACCCGCAACATCGCCACAGGGTTCGCGTTCCTGGGCCGAGAGGCTGGCTTCGCCATCGGCGAAACCGTTGTGAAGCAGACGCCGGCGGACAGCTACGCCTGGGTCATCTGGGCCGGAATCCTGAACACCTTGCGCGTAGCGGTGACGGCAATCGTGCTGGCGACCGTCATGGGAACGCTTATTGGCATCGGCCGCCTGTCAACCAACTGGCTGATTGCCAAGCTCACTTCGGCCTATGTCGAGATCATGCGCAACATCCCGCTGCTGCTTCAGTTGTTCTTCTGGTACGCGCTGATTACCGAGAGCATGCCGGGCCCGCGGCAATCCCATCATCCGTTGCCCGGGATCTTTCTCTCCAACCGCGGCCTCATGGTGCCCGGTCTGGAAGGCGCTTCGCTCGACTGGGTGCTGGCCGGTCTGGGGATGGCCATTGTGGCCGCGATGGTCACTGCACATCTGTCGACGCGTCGGCGCGAACGGACCGGTAGGGGTCTTCCCACGGCACCTGCGACGCTGCTCATGCTGGTCGCTTTCCCATGCTTCGGCTGGCTCCTCGGCGGAGCGTCGCTACAATTCGACATGCCCCGCCTCGCAGGCTTCGACTTCGCGGGTGGGTTCGGTCTGTCGCCGGAGTTCACGGCATTGCTGATCGGCCTTGTGAGCTACAACGCGGCGTTCATTGCGGAGGTGGTTCGCTCGGGGATCCAGTCGGTCGGTGCCGGCCAATCGGAAGCGGCCCGCGCGATCGGCTTGCGCGGCGGACTGGTGCTGCGTCTGGTGGTATTGCCGCAGGCACTGCGGGTCATGATCCCATCTCTGACCAACCAGTATCTGAGCCTGATCAAGAACAGTTCGCTGGCGGTCGCGATCGGCTACCCCGACATCGTCGGCGTCCTGAACACGACCATCACCCAAACCGGCCAGGCAATCGAAGGCATCCTGATCGTGATGGCGGTCTACCTCTCGGTGAGCCTGTCCGTCTCCCTGTTCATGAATTGGTACAACAGCCACATGGCGCTGGTGGAGCGTTGACATGAGAGTTCCTCCGTTGCCATCCGCGGCCATTGCCGCAGTGCCGGGCCAAAGTGCGGGCGAGCGAAGCTGGATACGGGCGCATTTGCTGAGCTCGCCGCTGCAGGTACTGTTGACCGCGCTGGTCCTTTGCTTCCTGCTCGCCATCGTGCCGGCGCTACTGCAGTGGGCGCTGCTGCAGGCCAACTTCAGTGCCGACAGCGGACAGGCCTGTCGCCAGACCACAGGCGCATGCTGGGCGTTCATTGCTGAAAAGCATCGCTTGATCCTCTTCGGGACCTATCCCTACGACGAGCAGTGGCGTCCCTTGGCGGCCGCGCTGCTGCTAATCCTGCTGCTCGTCGCCAGCGCAATGCCACGCTTCTGGAGTCTGGCGCTGTTGATCGTCTGGCCGGTAGGGCTGGCGACGGTGATCGTGTTGATGGCCGGCGGCATGCTGGGCCTCGAGCCGGTGGAAACCGGGCGCTGGGGCGGCTTGCCGCTCACGATCATGCTGGCGACGTCCGGCATCGGGGTGGCGTTTCCGATCGGGGTCCTGCTGGCCCTCGGTCGGCGATCCGACATGCCGGCCATCAAGGCCCTATGCGTGATCTACATCGAGCTCATCCGTGGCGTTCCGCTGATCAGCCTGCTTTTTATGTCGTCAGTGATGCTGCCGCTGTTTCTACCGGAGGGCGTGGTCTTCGACAAGCTGCTACGGGCCCAGATCGCGATCATCGTCTTCGTTGCGGCCTACATTGCCGAAGCGGTGCGTGGCGGCCTCCAGGGTCTGCCGAAAGGCCAGAGCGAAGGCGCGGACTCGCTGGGACTCGGCTACTGGCAGAAGAACTTCAAGGTGCTGCTGCCACAGGCGCTCAAGCTCGTCATCGCCTCCCTCACCGGCATCTTCATCGGCCTGCTGAAGGACACCTCTCTGGTGGTCGTGATCGGTATCTTCGACCTCACCTCTGCAGCCAAGGCCGCGCTCTCGGACGGCGCTTGGCGCGGCTTCGGCGTGGAAGCGTATCTTTTCATCGCAGGTGTCTACTTTGTTTTTTGCTACTCGATGTCGAAGTACGGCCAATCGGTCGAGCGGTGCACGCGAACGGACCGCGGGTCCTGAAGGAGAGAGAAAGAATGACATCAGCGATGGTGGAATTGCGCAACGTGAGCAAGTGGTTCGGAGAGTTCCAGGTTTTGCGGAACATCAACCTGAGCGTCGGGGCCGGCGAGCGCATCGTGGTCTGTGGCCCCTCCGGCTCCGGAAAGTCGACCATGATCCGCTGCATCAACAGGCTGGAGCGCTGCGAGCACGGCCAGATCGTGGTCGATGGACTGGTGCTCAGCGAGGACATCCGGCAGATAGAGGCAGTGCGACGCGAGGTTGGCATGGTGTTCCAGCACTTCAACCTCTTCCCGCACATGACCGTGTTGGAGAACCTCGTGCTCGGTCCGATGTGGGTGTTTAAGCAACCGCGCGCGCAGGCCGAAGCGACCGCCATGCGATTCCTGGAGCGTGTGCGCATTCCCGATCAGGCCAAAAAGTTTCCGGGGCAACTGTCCGGGGGCCAGCAGCAGCGGGTCGCCATCGCGCGCTCGCTGTGCATGAACCCGAAGGTCATGCTGTTCGACGAGCCCACCAGCGCGCTGGATCCAGAGATGGTCAAGGAGGTACTAGATGTGATGATCCAACTCGCCGAGGAGTCGGGCGTCACGATGATCTGCGTCACGCACGAAATGAGCTTCGCTCGCCGCGTGGCGAACCGCATCATCTTCATGGACCGCGGCGAGATCATCGAGCAGAACTCACCCGAAGCGTTCTTTGGCGCGCCACAGCACGAACGCACCAGGCAGTTTCTCGACCAGATCCTGCACTGAGGGTTTGGCCGGCGCCGCCAGGCAACCGCCTTGGCGACGCACGCCCTGCGCGAGCAGCAACTCGCGCGAGTAGTTGATGCTGTTGGTCGCGCGGCGCATGTCGTGCGCCACCCGTCGGAGTCCGACGCGCGACCGCCGCCGGCCTCCTTTTTTTCGCCGATCTCGGCGCCCGAGATGCCGATGTTGACGATGCCGCAGTCCGAACTACGCACCTGCAGGAACAGCTCGGTCTCGCTACGTCATTGCTGAAGAACGCCGACGACAGGCCCTGCGGCACGGGGGACGCTCTAGGGATTGGTCGTCTGCTCGCCCGCCAGGTGCACTGACCAAGAGTCCGGCAGTCGCGATTCATGGCATGGCGTCGCTCGGGCCAAATCAGACGTCGAACTTCACGCCCTGCGCCAACGGCAAATCTCGCGAGTAGTTGACCGTGTTCGTAGCGCGCCGCATGTAGTTCCTCCAGGAATCGGAGCCAGATTCGCGCCCTCCCCCAGTCTCCTTTTCGCCGCCGAACGCGCCACCAATTTCGGCACCAGAGGTCCCGATGTTCACATTGGCGATTCCGCAGTCAGAACCACGGGCCGACAGAAAGTGCTCGGTCTCGCGAATGTCGTTGCTGAAGATGGCGGACGACAACCCTTGAGGCACATCGTTCTGAATGCTCAGTGCATTCTCAAAATCGCTATAACACATAACGTACACGATCGGGGCGAACGTTTCCTGCTGAACCGTGACCGTCTGCTTGGGCATTTCGACGATAGCAGGACGGACGTAGTAGGCCGACTGGAATTGCTCTTGGAGCAAGCGGTCACCCCCGGTGACCTGGCCGCCTTCCTCGCGAGCAGATCCGAGCGCCTTCTGCATGCTATCGAAACTCTTGGCATCGATGAGGGGACCCACAAGCGTTCCTTCCTCCAACGGATTGCCAACGGGCAACGCCGAGTAGGCCTTCTTGAGACGAGCCACCAAAGCTTGCTTGACCGTCTCGTGCACGATGATGCGACGCGTTGTCGTGCAGCGTTGGCCGCAGGTTCCCGCTGCGGCGAATACGATGCCCCGCACGGCTAAATCGAGGTCCGCGCTGGGTGTGACGATGACCGCATTGTTGCCACCGAGCTCCAGAAGGGAACGTCCGAAACGCGCTGCAACGCGTGGACCAATCGCCTTCCCCATGCGAGTGCTGCCCGTCGCAGATACCAGGGCGACGCGTTCGTCGTCGACCAGTACTTCGCCCGCCTCAAGTCCACCGATGATCACTTGCGACAAGCTCGCTGGTGCGGGACCAAAACGCTTCATTGCCTTCTCGAATATGGCTTGGCACGCCAGGGCCGTAAGCGGGGTCTTTTCCGACGGTTTCCAGACTACTGCATTGCCGCAGACGATGGCCAGTGCCGTGTTCCATGACCATACGGCTGCCGGAAAATTGAAAGCGCTGATGACACCGACCACACCGAGTGGATGCCACGTTTCCATCATCCGGTGCCCGGGACGTTCCGATGCAATCGTCAAGCCGTACAACTGGCGCGACAGACCGACCGCGAAATCACAGATGTCGATCATCTCCTGCACCTCGCCCCGGCCTTCCGAGAGGATCTTGCCTGTCTCGATCGAGATGAGCTTGCCGAGAGATTCCTTTTCTGCTCGAAGTTCTTCACCTAGGAGGCGCACCAGTTCCCCGCGACGCGGTGCTGGCACGTCTCTCCAGGCCTTGAAGGCCTCCGTGGCCAGCCGAACGGCCTCAGAAACCTCTGCGGGCGTGCGCCCCTTCAGGCGCGCAATTTCTCCGCCGTCGATTGGGGACGAAACCCGAAGTTCGCCGGTGGAATCCTTGCGGTCGATGCCGAAGTGAACAAGAAGTTCTGCAGTGATGGATTGGGTCATTAACAGGCCTTGAGGTTGAGGAGTGAAGATTGAAAAGCGCGAGCGAGTCGTGCAACGCCTTCGCGGATATCTCCGGCGTTTGGCGCAGCGAATGAAAGGCGCATTGCGACGCCGCTCGGTGCAGCAGGGAAAAAAGCCGCGCCTGGCACGAAGAGCACGTTGTTGGCAACGGCAGCACTGAAGAGCCGGTCAGGGTCGACGTGTGCGGCGCACTCCAACCACAGGAACATGCCTCCCGGAGCTCGTTGGAACGACACGTCATCACCCAAAGACGCCTCCAGTTCATCGGCCATCACCGCGGCGCGTGTTTGGTATTCCAGGCGCGCCCTTTCGACGCATGGTGCGTAACGACCGGATCGAAGATAGGCCGCTGCAATCAGCTGAGAAATCGGCGAAGTGCAGAGGTCCACGGTCTGCTTCGCGATAGCGCAGCGCCTGACGATGTCTTGCGAAGCTACCATCCAGCCGATACGAAGCGCCGGCGCGACAGTCTTGGACAGACTCGACAGATAGACGACGGGATTCTCAGCTGACGCTTGGCACTTCGCTGCCAGCTCGTGAATCGTTGGCGGCACTTCGGAAGTAAAGCTAAGCTCGCCGTACGGGTCATCTTCGACGATAAGGAACGCGTGCTGGCGAGCAAGCTCGATCAGCTTGATACGCCGTGCGTGTGAGAGAAGGCTTCCGCGGGGGTTTGAGAACGTGGGCACCGTGTAGAGCATCTTGGGCTTCTCACCCACCGCCAGCCGCTTCAACAACGCCTCGAGGTGATCGGTCTGCAGCCCGTTTTCGTCCATCGGAACTTCAAGGAGGTTTGCACCCGCAAGACGCAGTGCCTGAATCGCAGCCGGATAGGCTGGCGCCTCGAGGAGAACCGTGTCCCCCGGCTGGACAAAGACTCGCACCAAGAGATCAAAGGCTTGCTGCGAGCCGCTGGTCACGAGGAGCTGTTCAAGCGAAGAGTTCACACCGCGCTGCTGCGACATGTGCAGAAGCTCCTTCCTCAATGTCAACATGCCTTCGGTTGGGCCATACTGCAACGCCGCAGCCGGCGCCGAAAAAACTTCTTGCGCAGCCGCCTGGAGCCCTTCGCTATCGAACAGGGAAGGCGACGGATACCCTCCCGCAAACGAAATCATGTTTGGCTTACTCAGGTAGGGAAAAAGCTCTCGGATCGGAGAGCCCGCCGGCGCACGGAACGCGGGCACAAACAGATCGTTGATCACAGCGTAGCCTCCTTCACCTTGTTCGAAGAAGCTGCGACTTCGGCAGGCCCAAACTGGACGGAGCCCGAGATGCGTTCAGGGTCCAGCAATCGCTGGATCTCACCGGAGATCCGTAAAGCGGAGGGAGCCGTGAATCGGTGGTAGTAATGAAGGTTGTGTGGCCCGACGCCGTGCTCGGCACTGAAGCTTCCATCGAAATCGATCACGACGAGCTCGTAGAGCTGGTCCCGCACGTCGGCTACCACAGCCTCGTCGTAGAGCACGCTACTGTCGCGTGGCCAGACAAGGTTGAAGTGAAGGCCGCCATCTCCCACATGTCCGAAGTCGACGACCTTCAGACCCGGAAACTGCCGCTCAACGAGATCGCGGGCGGCGCTTCGGAAGCGCAGGAGGTCCGCGCGTCGAACTGAGACGTCGAAACCGATCACCTTACCGAGCGCTCGCGCTCCGTCGCTTAGGCTGTGGCGCAGTTGCCAGATTTCATGACCCTTGCCGATGACTGCATCCACGACTTCGTGGCCGATTCTTTCTTCCAGGAAGCTCATGAGAAGGCTCTCGAGATCGAGCGCCGATGACACGGGCGCACTGGAAGTGAGTTCGACAAGAATCGAGAAATCAGGCAGCGGGCCCTTGCCGAATGGACTGCGCAGTGAGGGCACGTGGTTCAAGGCAGCCTGGATGGCCGCACCAGACATGCCCTCGAAGGCGCTCAGAAAATCACCGAGGTTTGACTCGAAGGCCTTGAGCAACGTATTCACTGCTCCGTCCGTCGACGGGACCAGGAGCGCAGTCGCGGCCTGCCGTGGCAGCGCTGCAACCTGCAACGTTGCGGCGGTGATCACGCCCACTGCGCCGGATGTACCGACAAAAAGCTGCATGAGGTCAAAGCCGGTGTTGTTCTTCCGCAAGGGCTTGCCGAATCGTGCGATCTCACCTGGCGGATCGAACAGAACCGCTTCAACGCTCAACAGGTTGTGTCGAACATCGCCGTAGCGCAGCAGCCGAGCACCACCCGTGTTGCTCGAAATCATTCCGCCGATGCTCGGGTCCGCTGACAGGTCGATCGGGAAATGCAGGCCGTGGGGCTCCAGCGTCTGGTTCAGCTCATGCAAAAGCACGCCGGCGTCCACTTCGACCGTTCGATCGATGACGTCCACTTCGCACCGATGGCGCAGGCGGCTCAACGACAGAATGATCTGGCCGCCGGAAGTATCGGGTGAGCTTGCGCCGACCAGGCCGGTGTTGGCACCTTGCGCGATCAGCTTGACGCCTTTCGCGGCGCACAGTGCCACCACCTGCGAGACTTGGTCTGTAGACGCCGGTCGCACGACACAAAGAGCCTTCCCTGCCCCATAACGTGCGCCTTGCTCGTATGGCAAGGCATCGTCGTTCAGGAGGAGGCCCTCGGATCCGACGATTGCGCGTAGCAAATCAACAGTGCTGTCGGGGTTCATTTCGTCACTCATGGCGTGTCCGTTGCGTTCCGCGTGCGCTGATCAGATGAACAGCTTGTGCACCGGTCTCGTAACTCAATGAGCGGACACCGCGCCATGGAACGGGAGCGAGCGGCGTCATGGGCAGCGGTAGCTCATCCCGCGCAACCTCGCCCAAGATGACTCTCGCAAGCTCCCGGCCGAATACGGTTCCGGGTGCAATGCCACGGCCATTGAACCCGCTGAATGAGAGGACGTTGTGGTCCAGCTCATGAAACCTCGGC
Source organism: Variovorax sp. P4_B11 (assembly GCF_056402355.1). Classification (NCBI taxonomy): domain Bacteria; kingdom Pseudomonadati; phylum Pseudomonadota; class Betaproteobacteria; order Burkholderiales; family Comamonadaceae; genus Variovorax; species Variovorax sp. P4_B11. The sequence continues at coordinate 79,475 of NZ_JBFUHO010000028.1, read as the reverse complement.
AGAGCGTTGCGCGTCATGCCGATGGTGCCGTACCAGGCATGTTCGAACTGGATGTCCTTGAGCCGAGGGAAGATCTTCGCGACGGCCCGCCTAGCCCAGTCTTGATGGATGCTCTTGCCTGTTCCGCGCAGGGCTCCCACGCTGCCAAAAACCAGACGGCCGGCGGCATCGAAGCGGAACGACGACAGGACCTGGCAGGTGTCCCATGCGCCTTGCCGGTCGGGAAGGATCGCTGCAGCGACGTCGCGAGCCAGCGGAACGGTCGCGACGTTGAAGTATGGCAGTTGAACCTGCTCAGCTTGAATGCCGGACCACAGACCCGCTGCGCCGGTATAGGCATCGGTCGCGACAATGACCCAATTCGCGGACACTGTCTTTCCGCCGCTTGTGGTCAACTGCCAGCGATCGCCCAAGCGCGTTGCAGACACCACGCGAGTCTGCGTATAAATCCGCGCACCGGCCCTGAGGGCAGCAGAGGCGAGGCCGCGCACGTACGCCAGCGGCTGGATCGTGCCGGCCCGGCGGTCGAGCAGCGATGCGGAGTAGGCCTTCGAACCAACGAGTTCAGCGGTTTTCCGGGCATCCAGCACCTCTACCGGTGCACCAAGGGCGGCCCACTGGCGGCCGCGTTCAGCGACCTCCGTTGCGCCTGTCTTCCCGACCGCACAGTGGAGCGTTCCTGCATGCATCGCTTCGCATTCGATGCCGTGGCGAGCCACAAGATCGAAAACGACGGAGGGCCCATGACCCAGCACGTTCAGGAGTCGCGTGCCGTACGGCTCTTCGAGCTGTTCCTTGAGTACGGAAGGCATCACCCACATGCCAGCGTTGACGAGGCCGACGTTCCTCCCCGATGCGCCGAAGCCGATCTCCGCGGCCTCCAGCACAACCGAAGTGGCGCCGCCCTCCGCGAGGTGCAGTGCCGAGGAGCATCCCGTGAAACCACCACCGATGATTGCGACGTCCGCAGTGACGTCCTCTGAAAGCGGCCGTGTCACGGGTCCGGCGGGTGCGGATGCGCCCCACAGGCCATGCGAAAGAGGATCTTGGGTCATTACGCGCCGCCATTCGAATTGATTTGACGGATGAGCAGATCGAGCGAGGCCTTTTGCTCGGCTTCATAGAGTTCAAACTCATCCAGGACGGTGGCGCCCAAGGCGCGCTCGAAGAGCGCCCGAGAGGGTCCTGTGTCGTATGCTTCAGCTTGGTGATCGCCCAAGTTCGACTGGAAGATCCCCGCGGCGCTCACTGGCAGGAAGTCCTCGTAGATGATTGGCAAGGCCGCGACGACACCTGAGGCGATGAGTGAATCCAGATCGAGCTCTGCTCCAACACCCTGTGGAACGGCACCACGGACCTCATAGCGAAAGAACGCCAGGCCCTCGCGACGCAGGGTTTCGTAGTCGTCCGGAAATTCCTTGAAGGCCGCCTCACTGCGACCCGCATCGTTGCGTGCTTTCTCCAGCAAACGGTCGTAGAGCGCCCGCCCCGTTCGGGTGAGCGCGACACCCCGCTGCTCAATTTCGCCGAAACGCGCCGTGTGCGCACCGGCCGAGTTGTCGTCGACAAAGGTCACTGCTTCCTCCAACGCGGTGAAGCTGGTTTGCCGCAGAAGGATGGGCGCCTTGCGGCGCGGAGGACCCTCGATGACCGCCTTCGCCGATATGCCACGCCGGGGCATCTCTCTCTGCGCGGCGTCGATGTCGAGCGTTCGCGGCGTCAGATGGTTGATGTGCGGCCCTTTGAAACACACGACGTCGGCAATCAGACGATGGGATTTGCGCAGGCGATCGTAGGCAGCGCGGGACACAGTGGCTGCGCTGTGCCACCGAAACGTCTCGAGCATCTCCGAGACAAACTCATCAGCATCCTGCTCGGAAAGCCCACCCCCTTGTTCAAACTGTGACGTGAGCGTCAGAGCTCGGGGCGTGAAGATGTTCCGGCGACGAAGCAGTTCGGAGGCCTCTTCACGAAGCTCAGCGTCGGCAATCAATTCGAGCCGCAGCAACGACGTGAACACTCGGAAGGGGTTCGAAGTCAGGGACTCCTCCGTAATGGGGCGAAACGCCGTCGAATGCACGGGAACGCCGGCGGTCGACAGGTCGTAGTAGGAGACCGGAGCCATCGCCATGACGGCAAACATCCGCCGAATTGTGTGCAGTTCCCGGGCGGTGCCCAGGCGGATCGCCCCGTGTCGCTCCACGCTCAGTCGGGCGCATTCGCCCTCCCCTGCAGCTTGCCGGGGATCCCGCTGCTTCGCTGCTGCGTTGATCTCCGCAACCAGGTCCAGCAACACGCCGTACTGCGGAACTTCCTCGCGGTACATCCTCGACATGGCGCTAGAAAAACGCGCGCGAATCTCGTCGGCGCTGACGAATTTCGACGCGGCGGTACCTACGGACAATGCCATTTCTTTTGTTTCAGTCATTCTGTGGATGCATCAACAGGGTTGCGGTGTTTAGATTTTCGGCTTGCCTTCACTAGCAAGCAAACGATAATCTGGTCCAACATCATTCCTTGGCAGAATGCCTGATGGTCACTCTCTCGCGTCGTTTCCTGCCCGCCATGTCGGTACTCGCATCGTTTGAGGCGGCGGCGCGACTTCAGAGCTTCACGGCAGCTGCAACCGAACTGCATCTCACCCAAAGTGCGGTAAGCAGGCAAATTCGAGGGTTGGAGGACCTGCTGGGATCGGAGCTGTTCCTGCGCGAGCGCCAATCTGTGAAGCTCACGCCCGCCGGAGAAACTTACGCGCGGGACATCCGGCGAAACCTTGAACAGATTGCGGCGGCCACCATGGGCATCAAGGCCAATCCGCAGGGTGGAACGCTCAAGCTGGCGATCCTTCCAACCTTCGGAACACGCTGGTTGGCGCCGCGCTTGCCCAGATTCTTGGCAGCTCATCCGGGCATCACCATCAATCTGAGCACGCGATTGGTGCCGTTCGACTTCGAGGTGGATTCGCAAGATGCTGCTATTCACTTCGGTCCACCGGAATGGGCCGGCGCGAGGCTGGATTTGTTGATGAAGGAAAGCGTCGTCCCGGCCTGCAGTCCCGAACTGCAAGAACGCCTGGGGCTGAACAAGCCCGTGGATCTGTTGCAAGCGCCGTTGATTCATCTTGTGAGCCGTCCGGACGCGTGGGAACGGTGGCTGCGCGCCTCGAACGTGGACTTTGATTTCGTTCACGGCATGCTCGTGGATCAGTTCGCGGTCGCGGCGCAGGCAGCGGTTTCAGGACTCGGTGTTGCTCTCCTGCCCACGTTCCTGATCAAGGAAGAACTGGCCCGCAAAGATCTGGTGGTGGCCGCCGGATCGCCGCAGGAGAGTGACGACAGTTACTACTTGGCTTGGTCGGCCAGCCGTGAAACCTATCCACCGTTGCAGGCTTTTCGCGCATGGATCCGGGCAGAGGCGCAGCCAGGCGCCTAGGCCGCTGGGGGGTGGGCTAGACGCCCTGCGCGTACCCATCGCGCTGCGGGTCGGCGCCACCCTGGAGGATGCCGCCAAATCGCGTGATTCCGTGCACGCCCGCGAAAGCATAGGACAGGTGCGTTCTGCGAACTTGGTAGCCCATTTCTTCCAGGTGGCGTTGCGTCTCGAGGGGAATACGGTTGGAAATGTCGATCGCGTTGCTCGTTGACACCATCCGGGGAGCGCTGATAGCTTCCTGGATGCCCATGCCCCAGTCGAGTGTGTTCAGCAGCACCTGGGTGACGGCAGGTCCGATCCAAGAGGCTCCAGGCGCTCCCACCGAGATGACCGGCTTGCCCGCGTCGAACACGATCGTCGGCGACATCGTCGAGTAGCGTCGCTTGCCCGGCTTCATGGAGTTGCGGCGCCCGGGAATCGGGTCATAGGTGCTCATGCCGCCGTTCAGCATGAAACCCGTGTCCTTGACGATGAAGCCCGATGGATTGCCCAGCGTATGGGTAAAGGAAACCACCATGCCCTCTTCATCGATAACCGAGATGTGGGTGGTGTGTTTCGATTCACCGATGGTCCGACGAACGATGTCAGCCTTCCTCCCTTGCCGAATGTCTTCAGCGCACTGTCGTGCGTAGGCTTCCGTCAGTAGCTCCTCAACTGGCTTTTCCATGAAGTCAGGATCGCCGACAAACTCCTCGCGATCACGCAAGGCGATCTTCATCGTCTCGCTGAGGACGCGGATGTATTCGGGCGAGTTGTGGCCCATGGAGACCAGATCGAAGTTCTCCAACGTCTTGAGCATCTGCGCCACCAATGCGCCGCCGAATGGTGGTCGAGGTACTGCGACTTCCCAGCCTCGGTAGCTCGTCTTCAGCGGCTCTGCTTGCACGACGCGAACGCCTTCCAAATCGGCCATCGACAGGATCCCGCCCTGCGAGCGCACGTCGTTGATCATGCGGCGCGCGATCTCTCCGGTGTAGAAGCTCTCCGCCCCTTCAGAAGCGATCGTCCGGAGCGTCCGAGCGAGGTCGGGGTTCAGAACCGTCGAGCCAGGCTTCTTGTAGCTGCCGTCTTCATTGAGGTAGATGCGACGGCCGTCGACGGTCAATGCAAGCTTCTCGCCATAGTTCATGCGCCCGTACTTGCGTTCGTCCTGCGTGAACACCGTGTAGACGTGAGGGCGAACGATCCAGCCGTTCTCGGCTCGCGAGATCGCGTCGGAGAACAGTGCCTCCCAGGGTCTCCTCCCGAATGCAGCGTGGACCTCGGACATCAGCTTGAGGACGGGCGGAGCTGATACGGACATGGCACCGGCTTCGTTGACGAACCCCTTGACGACGTACCCGAAGCCGTCCGTAGTGTCGCCGAGATACGCCTCCGCCCACTGATCCTCCCGCGTCTCGATTGGGCAAGAGCTGAGCCCTTCAAACACCATATGTCGCTGCGTGGCCGGCTCGAAGATGTGCAGCACCCCGAAACCTCCGATGCCGCACATCAAAGGGTCGATCACCCCCTGCGTGAAAGCGCAGGCCAGTGCGGCATCAAGCGCGTTCCCCCCGGCGCGAAGCACGCTCGCCCCTGCCTCGACGGCTTCCGGCTGAGGCGCAACGATCATCGACTTGGCTCGAGGGAGCCTGTTCACTGGAATTCGGTCGGTCATCACAATCGGCTTCGCAAGAATCAATCGTTGGAGATGCCGAGCTTGCGGATGAGCGGACCGAAGCTCTCCGACTCATGCGAGGCCTTCTGCATCACGGTCTCAGGCTTAGAAGGCAGGGGCTCCAGCGACATGCTGACCAGCTTGGCGTTGATCTCAGGGTTGAGCAGGAACTTCTGGGTCTCTGCGTTCAACCGGTCGACGATTGGCTTCGGTGTTCCCGCCGGCGCAACCAACGCGTACCAACCCGGGGCCGGAAAGTCCTTCACACCCAGCTCCGCAACCGTGGGCACGTCGGGCAGCGCAGGCTGCCTCTTTTCGCCAATGACCGCGATAGGTACCACCTTGCCGTTCTTGGCTTGCGGCGCACTGGTGGCGAAGACGTCCGACATCAACTGGGTCTGCCCGGCCAGAACGCTCTGCAGCCCGGGCGCAGAGCCGTTGAACGGAACGTGCGTGATTTGAATATTCAAACGCTGGAAAAGCAGTTCGCTCACCAAATGGGTCACATTGCCTTTCCCCGCAGAAGCGAAGTTCAAGGAGTCCGGCTTGGCCTTGGCGACCCGCACCACATCATCCAAGGTCTTGATTCCTGCTTCGGGATGGGCCACCAGCAGGAACGGCGTGTTCACGAGAAGCGCGACGCCGGTGAAGTCCTTTTGGGGGTTGTACGACAGAGATTTGTACGTGATCGGGTTCAGCGCAAGCTGCGACACGCCTGCGAGCAAGAGCGTGTAGCCGTCAGCGGGCTGTCGTGCGACCAATGTCGACGCAAGGATGCCGTTCGCTCCAGGGCGATTCTCGACGATCACCGGTTGCCCGATCGACTTCGAAAGGAAATCCGAATATAGGCGGGCGATGGTGTCCGACGCACCGCCGGGTGCTTGTGGAACGACCAGCTTGATTGGTTTGCTAGGGAAGATAGCCTGAGCGAAGCCTGGCGCCGACAGGCAAGCCAAGGTAGACAGGGCCATGGCACTCACGCAATTCGACAACTTCATGAAATCCCACCTTGAGCTTGAGTGAATGCTTCAAGTTTCAGGCCGATGACACCATCAACGCAAATGAATAAATTCGCTGAAACCATAAGCAAAAATGCATGTTCTCCTGCTTGCGCCTAGAAAAACATGAGCTGGTGGTTATGGATGGCCCTCGATTTATTCATTTGTGGCATGCGCACATGTCAAACAGAATCGTTGGATGCCGCCGATGCACATCAACGCCTTTGAAGATCTCGAGCGAGTCTACGCACATGCTGTCGGCCACAAGCTCCTGACGGTGCTCACCATCGATGTGCCTCGGTCGCTCAACCGGCGTGTTCATTCAAGCAATCCTGTCGCGTATCCCCGAGGTGGAACGAAGCCTCTCCGAACAGACAGCGAGTTCTATCGCACGATCGTGGTTGGAGGAACGCCGAGGCTTTGCGCTACACCGCAAGCCTGCCGAGACGCTTTTCCCGACTACCCGATTTTCGAGGCACTAGGCTGCGGCAGTGCCGTGAACATCCCCGTGATAGCTGGCGGAATCACAATCGGCTCGATCAATGTTCTGCATGAGGCTGGGTGGTACCACCAAGACATGTTCCCGCTTCTCTTGGAACTGGCGGCGCTCGCGGTGCCGCTGTTGAAGCAGCCTTCCGAATTCGAGGAGTAGTCCGATGACCCTTTTCACCCGTCGTCTTGTCCTTTCGATCTGCAGCCTGTTCGCAGCCGGAGCGGCAACGGGAGCAGCGGCCGCCGAGTACCCGTCGCGTCCGATCACCATCGTCTTCCCCTACGCCGTCGGCAGTGCCTCGGACACACTGGCTCGGCAGGTCGGTGAGATTCTCACCAAGGCGCTGGGACAACCCGTGGTGGTCGATCCAAGGCCAGGAGCTGGCGGATCCACTGCTCTCGAGTACGCGTCCAAGGCTGCACCGGACGGATATACCCTCGTTCTGACCGGCACGGGGACGATGGCGGTGAACCCGCACATATACAACCTCCGGCACCGACCCGTTGACTCGCTGAAGTCGATCACCATCCTGACCGAGATCCCCTTCATCGTCGTCACCAATCGTGACTTGCCGGTAAAAGACCTCAAGGACTTCATCAGCTACGCGAAGGCACGTCCTGGCGAGGTATCCTTCGGAAATGCAGGGATCGGAACGCAGGCACATCTCACACAGATGATGTTTCTCAAGGCGGCCGGTATCACCGCAAATGTAGTCGCCTACAAAGGTGGTCCTCCTGCCACGACGGATCTCTTGGGTGGCCACATCAACGCCATGATCGACAACGCGGCGTCGCAGACGGAGAACGTCAGGGCGCAACGGGTCCGGCCGTTGTTCGTGACGACGCAAGTTCGCAGTCCCTCGATGCCGAACGTGCCGACCGCCGATGAAGCGGGTCTCCCGGGTTTCGTGACCTCAGGTTGGTTCGGCCTCGCCGCGCCGAAGGACACGCCCACCGCAATTGTGGACCGGCTCCAAGCGGCCGTTGCCAAGGGATTCGCTCAGCCTGACATTCGGAAGAGGCTGCTCGAGGCGGGCTGGATCCCGGTGGCGAATCTCCCTGCCGAGGCAGACGCCCGTGCCAGGGCCGATCTGATCCGTTTTGAACGCGTCGCGGCGGATTTGCAGCTCAAACCCAACTGATCAGGAAACCTATGAAAACATCGATGAGCCCACGCGGCATGGTGGTCTGCCCCCAACCTGAAGCGGCGGAGACGGGCGTCGAGATCTTGCGTGCGGGCGGCAACGCAGTGGACGCGGCTGTGGCCTGCGCTCTTGCCCAGACAGTGGTTGATCCGCTCATGTGCGGAATCGCAGGCTTCGGGACAGCTGCTGTGTACATGAAACAGCCTGCGGCCCATGAATACATCGACTTTCACGCCCCTGCCGCGATGAGTGCAAGGTCCGACATGTGGGAGCATCTGCTCGAAGGTGAAGCCCGCGATGGTTTTGGCTTCAGCATCGCGGGGCGCTTGAACGACATTGGGTATCAATCAGTCGCTGTGCCCGGAACCCTCGCAGGCCTGCAGCGCATGCACGATCGCCACGGGAAGCTGCCGTGGAAAGAGGTCGTCGGACCGGCCATCGCATGGGCTCGCGACGGCTTCTTCGTCAGACCCGCGATGCATGCGTTTTGGGCGGACGAACCGCTGCAAGGACGTGCTAGCAACCGGGAGCGCCTGGCCTTTAGCGCGGATGGTCGGGCGCTCTACTGCACACCAGAGGGCCAGCCAAAATCGATCGGCGCGCCTCTTCGCAATCCGGATCTCGCGAACACGCTTGAAACGATCGCCCGTGAGGGGATTACTGCCTTCTATCAGGGGGAGATCGCAAGGGCGATGACGCAGGACATGGCTGCCAACGGCGGGCTCATCTCCATGGCGGATCTGGCCGCCTATCAACCCCGGCACAACGTGCCGCTGGTGGGATCGTATCGAGGGCGACGGATCACCACGAACCAGCCGCCTGGCGGTGGCGCCATGCTGCTACAGATGCTCAACATCCTCGAACGATTCGATCTGGCCGAACTGGGGCACAACAGCCCCGAGTTCATACGCGTGGTCTGCGAGACGATGAAGCGTGCCACCATCGAGAAGGACCGGTCGATCGGTGATCCGCTTTTTGTGGACGTTCCACTTGATCGGATACTGTCCAAGGAACTGGCCGCCGAAGCTGCCGCGTCCATCGCCGCGGGAGAGAAGGCAACTGTGCCTCGGCTGAGCAATGCAGTTTCTGTCCCCCGCGAAACCACACACACTTCAGTAGTGGATGCAGACGGCAACTGCGTCGCCCTAACCCATTCGCTGGGAATGCCCTCGGGGGTCATCACGCCTGGACTTGGCTTCATGTACAACGGTTGCATGGGCGTCTTCGACCCACGACCCGGCCGCGCCGGCAGCATCGAGGCTGGAAAGTCAAGGTTTTCTTCGGCCTGCCCATCTATCGTGTTCAAGGACGACGAGCCAGAGATCGTTTTGGGGGCTCCGGGTGGAACCCAGATCGCGATGGGCGTGCTGCAAACGCTGATAAATGCGATCGATTTCGACATGACGATCCAAGCCGCCGTTTCTGCTCCAAGGTTCTCCTCCACGAGCAACGCCATCGATGTGTCGAACCGCATTCCGCGATCGGTCACCCGTGCGCTGGAGGCGCTGGGCTACCAGGTAGTTCGGAATCCGTTCGGGTACACGATTGCCTGGGTGCATGCCATCAAGAACGTAAGCGGTCGCCTCGAAGGCGGCGCTGATCCGGGCCGCGACGGGGTCGCCTACGAGGCGTAGCGTCGATAGCGCTGACATCCAGAACGTCGTGCGGTCAGGGCATGCGCCATCCATTAACATTCGCTCATGAGACCGGATCTGAGCGAAATTTCGTGGGCACGCCGTCTCAAGTTTCGCCACTTGGAGATGTTTTTAGTGCTCGACCGTACTGGCGGAATCACGTCGGCTGCTGAGCAGATGCATATGACGCAACCGGCGGTGTCCCACTGGCTGGCAGAGATGGAGAGCGTCATCGGCTGTCCGCTCTTTGTTCGCGGGCGCAAGCTCAAGCTGACCGCCGCCGGCGAGATCTTGCGCCGCCATGCGGAGCGAATGCTGGGTGACGTGCAGCGGGTCGACAACGAACTGGCAGCGGTTCGCACCGGCCTGGTGGGTCGGCTCCAGATCGGGTGCATTCATTCGGCCGCACTGATGATGCTTCCCCAAGCCATTTCAGAGATGCAACTTCAGCATCCCAACATCATCGTGTACCTCGAAGAAAACACGATGCCGACATTGCTCGAACGCTTAAGCAAGCGAGAACTCGACTTGGTCGTCGGCACAGTGGACGTCCGTGGCCATCGATATGGCTTCGCGACTGATGTGCTGATGGAAGATGTCGTTCGCATCGTCTGCAGAGAAGACCATCCGTTTGCACGAAAACGCAAGCCGACCTGGAGCCAAGCCGCCGCGTTTCCTTGGGTTTTGCCGCCCTCCGGCAGCCTGACGCGGCTGCGATTCGAGGAGGCCTTTGCCGAGCACAAAGTCGGATTGCCGATCCCGCGTGTCGAAACCGCTTCGGTGGCATCTATCCAGGCCCACCTGCAAGCGTCGGAATGCCTCGCACCTCTTTCAGGCCTCGTCGCGGATTTTTATCGGTCCCTGAAGTTGTTGTCCGTGGTCCCCCTCACCCCGGTTGTCAACTTCGGTCATCTCGGATTGATCTGGTCGGACGACAACCCGAACCCCCTGCTGGGCGAGTTGGTGAATTCCTTGAAACGAACTGTCAACAAGCTTGTGCCGTCGCCGACTGCGCGCGCAGGGCCCAAATGAGCTTCGACACCCAAGCTACCGACCTCGCGACAAATCGGCGTGGCAGTTCATCAACTCCCCCTCGATAAGGGATCCGCGCTCCGTCGCCGAACGCATTCGCAGTTTTGCTGTTTCCTCAAGATCTTTCAAAGTCGCCATCACGGCAGCCGGCGTCTCGTGCCAGACATCGGAATAAGCTATGGAGGTGTCCCGGCTATCGGCATGAGCAATCGCCCGGGAGACTCCTGAAAACAAGTGCTAGTACCGCCAAACTACTCTACAGGTCGGTCCTCGGGATCGTGAAGCATCGGACCCGGTGGAGCGACGATGAAGTCATGTCCTTGCAACGTCAGCACTAGCCGCCATCCTTTAGATTAGGGAACATAGTGCTGGTGGCCCAGATTTCGATGTCCAATGGAACTAACTCGCCCGGTGCAAGCTTTGGGATTTCGTCGTGCGTGTGCCACGACAGGGCTTGCCTTGCTCTGGACAGGTCTTGCGATGCGATGCCCGCAGCTACAAGGACACCTACACTGCCCTGAAGCCCAAGTACGTCCACTGGGTCATTTTCGACGACTGCTTAACCGTTCGATATGACCGGATGACATCCGCGCATCTGGACGGCCGGCCGCGACGGTCAGATGTGGAAAGCGCTCGACGGCTGAAGCAGAACGACATCTCTATGAGCGCTACCAAATACGACAAGACCCTCTTCGCTTCCGTGACTAACGGCAGTCGTAACTGGCAGCGGCCTTGACCGATTCAGGTCCTGCATATGTCGCCTTCTGCGGGTACAGGCACAGCGGCATGGCGATGCTGCCGTCCGCCGAGCTCACGTCGATACGGGCAGGTGCAACGCCTTGCTCCACCCATTTGCGCAAGGCCACGAAGAGTTCGTCGCGGCCGTTGACGTACTGCGGCAGCGGCACCTTGGCGCCATCGAGGTTCGCGTTGGTTGACGGGTTTATCGAAGCGCTCGTCGAGAATGTGCTGTCGTGTGCGAGGCCGGGAATCAGGAACAGTCGATCGAAGGTCTGCACAGCCGCCGTTCCGCCCATCGTTGCTGCAACGCGATAGAAGTAGTTGAGCGAGCCCTGAGGCATGATCTTGTCGTCGGCGAGGCCGTGATAGGTCAGGAGCTTTCCGCCTGCATCCCGCCACGCGCCGAGGTCTGGATTGTCCGTGTTGATCTGGCTGAACGCGCTTTGCAAAGCGACACCTCGTGCTGATGCGGCCGCCAACATTGCATAGTCGAGCGACTTCCACTTGCTGGTTCCGTTGCCGGTCGCATTCGTGAACGTGTTGCCGGCGTAGGCCGGATCCTGGAGCTCCAGCGCAACCTGGTCGGTTGCGATCGCGAACGGGGTCGCGCCGGCCAACGACAGGGCTAGGTTGGTCCCCCGCGTCAGTCCCCACCAGAGCTGGTCGGAGCTGCTTTGCGTGGGGCCAGCGCCGTTGTCGACCGCGGGGTCGGGAAAGGTGCCTGTGACGGTCTGTCCGTACCAGATCTGGTTGATTACGCGCGCTTCGGCGAGGCTGACGCATGACGCACTGGCGCTTGCGCCCGTCACACCGTTACCGGCCACGCCCGCGCACAGCACATTCGCGTCCTTCGTAGGGTCGTAACGGCATTGGAGCGGATCAGCCAGGAAGCCCAGCCCCAGCGTGTCGCACGCCGTGACGGCCGCGCCGCTGACGAGGGCGATCTTTGACGCGGCCATCGGCGTGCCGAATTCGCGCTGCATCGCCACCTGCGGGTAGAGCTCGGCCGTGATGAACTTTGTCCAATTGAAGGCCGGCGCGCCGGCCAGGATGCCGTTGAAGTCGTTCGGATATTTCTGGGCCAGCTTGAAGCCCTGGCGTCCGCCCGTCGAGAAGCCGTCCCAGTAGGCATAGGTTTGCGCTTCGCCATAGTAAGCCTTAGCGAGCGCCTTGGTCTTCACTGCCATCTCGTGCAGGCTGCGCTCGGCGAAGTCCTGCCAGAGCACCGTATTAATGGTGCCGTCGGGATTCATCGCAAAAGAGCCGTTGTTGAGCAGCGCATGGCCGTGATCGGACGCCGAGACGACGTAACCCTTACTGACAGCCGGCAAGAACTGGGCGCGCGACCCGATCTGCGTCGGGTCGGCGTGTGCGCCTCCGGCCCAGCCGCCGCTGCCCATCGCGCGAATGACGCGATTCCACGCCGATGGTGCAGGCAGCCACACCTCGATGCCTATGCCCGCCGAAGTCGACGGTGCACCGGCCGGTCCGGGGTTCCCGGGACCGACAAGCAGTTTGACGAAGCACATGTCCACTCCCGCGACCGGTGGCGTCGGAGACGCCGGCGTGCCGGAGAGCGCAATCCGGTCACCGGCCTTGAATGCATGCACCACGAGCACTGACGTGCTGGCGTCTGGCTTGAAATTGGCGGCGATCGAGTCGTCACAGGTGAGCTTCGTTGCGACCGGCGGCGTTGTAGCCACGGGCGCTGGTGTCGTGGGCGAAACGATCGAGGGAAATCCGGCGCCGTTACTGCCGCCGCCGCCACAGGCCGCGAGGGTTCCCGCGACGGTCACCATCGCCAGCATCCTCCATGCCCTGTGCACGAGTAGCACAACGCGGTTCAGGCCCCATCGGGCCGATGCTTCGTATTTCATTTGTCTCCTTTGTTTGGAATTACCGGGGGTCCGCGGAGTGTTCGCGATCCGCGGACAGGTGACAAATCGAAATTTGAAGCGAGCTATTCGAATTGCCTATAGCTAGTGATTCGGGATTGCGGCCAAGAAGCGAAGCATGCACAAGGTGGAGTCGCGCGAATCGCTGTGCCGCGCGAGCACGCCGAGTCCGGGCATAGGTGGCAAACCAGGCAGCGGCAACTCCGCGATCGCACCAGCGTCCAGTAGGTCGCGCACGAAGCTCCGGGGCACGAAACCCAGCAACCCTTCCTCGTCGAGCAGCCGGCGAATGAGCGTGTGGCTGCGCGTGATGACCGGATGGGTGCTCACGTTCGCCGGCGCTTGTTCGCATAGGCCGTCGAACACCTGCCGCGCGATCGAGCCCGCGGGCGACAGCAACCACCGTTCAYGCCATGCGGACCTCCATGTGACGCGGCGCATCGCCGCCAGACGGTGGCTTGCCGCGCAGATCACGGCCAGCCGGTCGTCCTGCACGGGCGTGAAAGACCAGCCATCAGGAAGCACGGCGGGCCGACGACAGACCACAATGTCGACCTCTCGCCGGGTCACGGCCAGCAGGAGATCGTCGCCTTCGGCCTCGCGGATTTGGATCCTGATCGCCGGAGATGCGCGGCAGAACGCCGGCAGCGCCTTCAACAGAATCCCGTTCATCGCAGAGGTCGACGCCACGACCCGGACGACGCTCGCCCCTTTGTCCTGGCGCGCGAAGACGATCTCCGCGCTTTCCGCGGCGACCTGCATCAACTGGCGCGCGACCGGAAGTATGTCAAGGCAGGCCGGGGTCGGGCGCACACCGCGCGCATGCCGTTCGAACAGCCTTGTCTGCAGGAGGCTTTCGAGGCTTGCGAGGGTTTGCGTTACGCTTGGTTGTGCCAGCCCGATCTGTTCAGCGGCGCGCTGGACGCTGCCCAGCTCCGCCACCTTGAGCAGAATTTGGATGTGGCGGAATTTGCCGCGCGCCAGTATTCGATTGAGAAGAACCGAGGCTGTCTCTCGCATGGAATCGATCAGAGATCAGAAGGTGAATGCAACGCCCCCGATAGTAGGCCAACTGCCTGATAGTCGGCACGGCGGGCCGCGGCGCCGCGCGGCGTTCTTCGCATTGCTGGGCCTTGCCGCGGCGGGCGTGGTGCGGGCGTCCAGCGCCTGGGCGGGCGACACGGGCATTGTGCGCCTCGTCGTCGCCGCGCCACCCGGCGGTTCCTCGGATCTGCTCGCGCGCCGGCTGGCCCGGGGCATGCAGCCGGCCCTCGGGCGGCCAGTGATTGTCGAGAACCGGCCGGGCGCAGGCGGCGCCATTGCCGCCGCATTCGTCGCGCGCGCGGCACCCGACGGGAACACTGTGCTTCTGTCGTCGTCCGGCGACGCCGTCCAGCAAGCGCTGCACCCGGAACGTGCTATCGACATCCGCGCTGACTTCGTCCATGTCACGCAAGTCGCGGCCACCACGAACGTGCTTGTCGTGCATCCCTCGCTGCAGGCACGAAGCCTGGCCGCGCTCGTTGACGAAGCGCACGCGCATCCGGGCCGGCTGGCATACGCCAGTGCGGGTAAAGGATCATCGGGGCATCTCGCCATGGAAATGCTCAAGCAGCGTGCGAAAATCGACATGATCCACGTGCCCTACCAAGGAGGGGCGCCCGCCTTCAACGAGTTGTTGAGCGGCCGCTTGCCCCTGATGTTCACCAATCCCGACCAGGCACTGCCTTGGATAAGGCGGCAACGCGTGTGTGCGCTCGCCGTGAGCAGTCTCCAGCGGATTGCGGTGCTCGATACCGTTCCCACCGTCAGCGAGTGCGGGTTCCCCGGCTTCGAGGCTACTGCATGGGCCGGGCTGTCCGTGCCACGGGGGACGCCCCCATCGCGGGTCGGCACATTGCACGATTCGGCGTGCATAGCCATGAACGGTGCCATGCGCGCGGAGGAAGAAAGTATCGGCATTGAGGTCGTGAGCTCATCTCCCGAGCGCTATGACGCATTCATACGAAGCGAAGTTGGCAAGTGGGCCGAACTAATTCAGATGCCCGGCCTCAATCTGGATTGAGGTCAGCGCCCAACTCATTCTGAACGCCAGAGATGGCATCTATGAGCTTGAGCGGGACACGGTTCCTCATGAAAATGAGCGGCCCGCTTTGCCGAGGCCGACTTTTCGAAGGGGGCGAGCTCGCCGTTTATTTTTTTCGCCAAGGTGGGTACCCAAATTCCAGCACGGACCAAACACGAAAGACATCAGGGAGAACGAATCACCGATTGCTCGGGCGATCATGTTGTGAGGGCAAGATAGGTCAGACCGCAATTGGCAAAGCCCGCACCGCGCGTAGCACCTCGGGTGCGTGTAGGCGATGGAGAAGCCACTCAGCATTGACCTCGGCGATCGGCTGCTCGAGCTTCTCGTCGATGCGGTGACCGCGGGCCTGTGTGCCTTGCGCGTGGCAGCAGCGAGATGTCTGCGGACGGGTGCGATACGCGGCAGCCAACGGGAGGCGGTGCGCCGCGATCACCGATCCCGTGGGCCCAGACGGCAAGCCGATGCACTTTCCGAGTCCGGTGCCATCCGGCTGTACCTCGCTTCCAAGACCGACCGTTTCTTGCCCACCTCGGACCGCGGATGCTTCTCGGTCCTGCAATCCCTGATGTTCTAGGTCGGTGGCGTCGGCCCGATGCTCGGCCAGGTACACCACCTTCGCCTACTCGATCGACAAGATTCCCTATGCCATCGAGAGATACTCCAAAGAGGCTCAGCGTCTCTACTGCGTCATTGAACGCCGCCTGTCTTAGAGCCCGCTTCTTCGCCGGCGAGCGCTATTCGATCGCCGACAATGCGACCTTTACCTGGCTGGCCAGTTGGGAGCGCAAATGCATCGTGCTGAGCGGTTCTCCGAACCTGGTTTGAAACGATCTCAGCGCGCCTGGCGGTGGAGCGCGCGATCAGACTGATGAGCGATCTCCGCAAGCCGCAGCGGGACCCTGCGGAGGGGCAAGTGCTGTTCGGAAAGACGCAGTACATGAAGCGCGGACCGGGTGCGTTGCACTCGGTGCTCGGGCCGACAGCCTCACCGGGGTAGGCATTCTCGACGTCAAGATCAAAGGCACGAGACAATGCCCTGTCACTCCTATGCCTGCAGCCCGACCCCCAGGCGCCTCCCGACTCACTCCACGGACTGCGTCTCTGCCGGGGACTGGAGGAACAGGGGCCGGAACCGTTCGCGAAGCAGGTTCTTCTGCACCTTTCCCATCACATTACGCGGCAGCGCGTCCACCTCGAAACAACGCTTCGGTACCTTGAAGTTGGCGAGCCTGGTCTTGAGCCGCGAAAGGATGTCTGCCTCTTGCAGCTGCGCTCCTGCCCTCATGACGACCACCGCCACGCCGACCTCGCCAAAATCCGGATGCGGCAGGCCGACTACTGCGCTCTCGACAACCTCCGGCAGTTCATCGAGGCAGACCTCGATCTCTGCCGGATAGACGTTATAGCCGCCGCTGATGATCAAGTCCTTGCTCCTTCCGACGATGGAAAGATAGCCCGCGCCATCGATCCTGCCAACGTCTCCGGTCTTGAAGAATCCGTCCTCTGTGAACTCCTCACGCGTCTTCTCCGGCATACGCCAATAGCCACTGAAAACGCTCTGCCCCTTGACTTCGATGCCGCCGATCTCATTCACTGCCGAAGGCCGGCCGTCCTGCGCCACACGCAATTGCACGCCGGGCAGTGCGTGGCCGACAGTTCCCGCCCTCCGGCGGCCTGCTGCGTGATGGTAGGGGTTGGAACTCAGCATGAGGGTCTCGCTCATGCCATAGCGCTCAACGATCTCGTGGCCCGTACGAGCCGACCAGGCGTGGAATGTCTCGACCTGCAACGGCGCCGATCCGGCCAGGAACAAGCGCATGTTGCACACGGCATCGCGATCCAGGCCAGGATCGGCCAGCAGGCGAGTGTAGAGCGTGGGCACGCCCATGAAGACACTGGCTTCGGGCATCCTAAGCAGCACGGACTCCGGCTCGAACTTGTCGAACCAGATCATCCGGCTGCCGCTGATGAGCGCACCGTGGAGGGCCACGAAAAGACCGTGCACATGGAAGATGGGCAGCGCATGGATGAGCACGTCGCCAGGCCGCCAGCCCCAGTAGTCCTTGAGGACCAGCGCGTTGGACAACAGGTTGCCATGACTGAGCATGGCACCCTTGCTGCGTCCGGTCGTGCCGCTCGTATAGATGATCGATGCGAGATCGGTGCCGCGTCGCGCCACGGCCTCATGTGCGGCCGGCATTGCCGCCGAGCGCTCCAGCAAGGAGCCCGTCTGGTTGTCGTCGAGGGTAAAGAGATGCGCTACGCCGGCCTCACGCGCGACATCGTTGACCCACCCGGCATTGCGAGACGCGCAGACCACCACGGCCGGCTCCGCGTTCTCGATGAAGTAGGCGATCTCGGCGCTCTGGTAGGCGATGTTGAGCGGCACGAACACGAGGCCTGCACGCAGCGTTGCAAGATAGAGCAGCATCGCCTCCACTGACTTGTCGACCTGCACCGCGACGCGGGAGCCCGCAGGCAGCGCCAGCGCGTCGAGCAGGTTGGCGATCTGCGCCGTCGCAACGTCGATGTCACGCCACGTGTAGCGGGTCCCGTTGGCGGTATCGATGGCCAATGCACTCAGCTCGGAGGGAAAGGCGGCGCGCAAGGCCGAGAAGAGGCTTTCGTTGACAAAGGGTTCCAATGGCATGGTGGATTCCCGAAAAAGGTGAGATAAGGAAGGGGCAGCAAATGAGCAACTGCCGAGTCCTGCGAAGTGTCAAGGGCGTCTTCGCGCGGGACAATCAGTTTCTGTGCATCGCTCGGATGCGCTGCATGCACCTTTCAGCGCACAGGCGCCCAGAAGCGCGGAAGACAACGCGAGGCAGAACGCCAGCGCCGAAGGCCCCCAAAACGACATCGCCAACGCGACGACCACTGGGCCGACCACTGAGCCCGCCGACCAACTGGCAAGCAGCGCGCTCGACAAGCCGACAGCTCCCTGGCCCTTGCCGACGATCGCGAGCTGCGACGCATGCGTGAGCGACAGTGCATACATGGGCAGTACCGTGCCGCCAAGCAGTGCCGCCAAGGCCGATAATCCTGGCGCCATCGAGGGACCCGGCTGCCATGCGAACAGCCCCAAGGAGGCAGACGCGGAAACGGCAGCACAGGCGCCGATCACGCGCAATCCGCCGTGCCTATCCGCCGCGGCGCCCAGGGGCCACTGCGTCAGAAGACAGCCTGCTTGGGCCGCCGCGGGCAGCAATGCGGCGGTCTTCGCATCGAAGCCCTGCGCCTGGGCGTAAACCGGCATCATTGCGATCAGAMCGCCGCCGACCAGCCCGGCGTGGAGCGCCGCCGCGAGGCCGAGCGGCGATGCCCTCCAGATCTGGCGCATCGGCAGCCACGCCACGCCCGGCGGCGTCAGGGCGACCGCACGCGTCAGCCCGACCGGCACGAGCGAGATCGCGAACAGGAGGCCGATCAGGCCGAATGCCGCGAACGACCCTGCCAGCGTGAGCCATGCCGACGCCAGTTGCCCGCCGATCTGGCTCAGCCTGTTCAGCACGTTGTAGAGGCCGAAGACGTGTCCGCGCAACGCGGGCGCGGTGCGCTCGTTGATCCAGCTTTCGTACACCACCGCGACGCATGCGCCCGCGATGCCCATCAGGAACCGGATGCCGCTCCAGGCGGCCGGACTCGGGGCCAGCCACAGCGCCAGCGTGAGCATCGCCTGCGACACCGCGCAGATCGAGAAGGTCCAGATATGGCCGATCTGCCGAACCAGCCGCACGGCCATGAAGCAGCCGAAGAGGAAGCCGGCGGCAAAGGCCGATGAAACCGCCCCGATCCATACGGTGGCGGATCCCGCCGCGAGCATGTGCAGCGGCAGGTAGAGCTGAAGTGCCCCGTGGGCTGCCTGATTGAACAGGGCCGCGCCGATGATCGCAGCCAGCGAGGCGAGCGCGGACATGGTGCCGGAAGCACTGGTCCCTTCCTTGCCTGCGCCGTGCCCGTTCATTCTTCGCCGCGACGCGCAGCGGAATCAGATGACGCGGTCGCGCTCGAGGGCGTCGATTTCTTCCTCGCCTATGTCGAGTTCGGCCAGCACTTGCCGGTTGTGCTCGCCCAGCCCAGGAGCGGGCCTCTGCGGCGGCCGGGCGCCGTCGCGCATGTGGATAGGAATGTCGATGAACTTCCTGCCCGATCCAATCGGTACCTCGACCACCATGCGTCGATGCTGCACCTGCGGATCCACCAAGGCCTCCTCAACGGAGTTGATGGCGCTCGCGGGAACGTCCGCGGCATCGAACAGTTCCAGCCATTGGGCGCGCGTCTTGAGGGCGAAGACAGCCTTCAGCAGCGGTTCCAGCTCGGCGTGATTGGCCGCGCGCCGCGATCCCGTCGGGAAGCGCTCGTCCGCCAGCAGTTCTTCGAGCTCCATGGCCCTGCACATGCGCACCCACTGCTCGTTCGTGTCGACGCAGACCGCGATCGGGCGATCCAGCGTCGCGAATGCCTGGAATGGCGCGATCAGCGGATGCCGGCTGCCGAGTGCCTTCGGGATATCGTCGTTGTTCAGGTAGCGCGCGACCGCGTTCTCCATCAAGGCCAGCTGGCAGTCGAGCATGGCGATATCGATCGCCTCCGCGCGGCCGGTGCTGCTGCGCTGCTGGAGCGCCGCCAAGATGCCGACAGCCGCGAATAGACTCGCGCCGATGTCACCGATGGACGCACCGACGCGGCACGGCCCACCGCCCGGTTCGCCTGTGATGCTCATCATTCCCGACAGCGCCTGCGCTACGACGTCGAAGGCCGGCTTGTGGCGGTATGGGCCGTCCTGGCCGAAGCCCGAGATGGAGGTGTAGATCAGGCGCGGATTGCTCTTCGCCAGGTCTTCCTTGCCGAGTCCGAGTCGGTCCATGACCCCCGCCCGGTTGTTTTCGACCAGCACGTCGCAGGTAGCCGCAAGCCTCTCGAAAAGCGCCTTGCCGCGCGGTTCCTTGAGGTTGATCGTGACGCTTCGCTTGTTTCGGTTGACGCTCAGGAAATAGATGCTCTCGTCGTCGACCATCGGCTCGATGATCCGGGTAAAGTCGCCGCTCTGGGGCCTTTCGATCTTGATCACGTCGGCGCCCAGCGCACCCAGCAGCCAAGTGCAATAGGGCCCCGCCAGCATGTGCGTCACGTCGAGCACGCGCACGCCGGCGAGCGGGCCCCGCGCGTTCTCCTGTGTTTCTGTCATTCCAGATTCCTTGTGTTGTTTCGGGCTTCGTTCAGGCGCCGGTGAAGACCGGCGCACGTTTCTGCATGAAGGCGGAGATGCCTTCCTCGTAGTCGCTGGAGAGGTAGCACGCGAGCAGCAGGTCGTCGTCCGCGTCCTTGGGCAGCGAGGCATCGCGAAGGCGGCGAAGCGCTTCCTTGGTCGCCCACAGCGTCAACGGCGCGAGCGTGGCCAGATGGTCGCCGATCTCCTGGGCGCGTTGCAGCAGGCGGTCTTCGGCCTGCACCACTTCACGCACTGCTCCGGCAGCCAGCGCAGCCGAAGCGTCCAGCAGCGCGGCGTCGAACACCATGTCCTTTGTGCGTGCGTAGCCGATCATCCCGACCAGCCGCGCATAGTTCTTGATGGACAGACAATTGCCGACCGTTCGTGCGATAGGAAAGCCGAAGCGCAACGACGGCGCCGCGATCCGGATGTCACAGGCTGCGGCCATCAGCGCGCCAACGCCGACGCAGGCACCGGCCATGGCCGAGATAGTGGGCACGCGCAGTTGCTCCAGCGACTCCAGCATGTCTTCGGAGCTGACCTCCATCGCCATCGAGCTCACCGCAGAGTTGGCGTCCCCGAGGTCACCCATGTCCTGGCCCGCCACGAAGGCCGGCTTGCTGCCCGGTGCCCCGGTCAGCACCACGGCACGGACGCCCTGGTCCGCGCCGAGCTCCCGGAAGAGGCCGGTCAAGGCGCTCTCCATCTCGAGGGTCAGCGCATTGCGGGCGGCGGGACGGTTGAAGATGATCCATTCGGTAGCGCCTTGGCGCTTGCGCACGATGGCTTGGTTGGCGGGCAGGTCTTGCAGCATGGGGGCTTTCAGGCTTGGCTGAGGGAGAGCACCTGGCAGTCGTCGACCGGCAGGCAGGCAGTGAGGTCCGCACCGACTTCGGCGCGGACCTGCGGCGGCACGTGGATGCGCAGGACTTGGTCCTGCGCCGTACGCAGCGAGACGTCGCGGTACTCGCCGAGATAGGACGAACGCACGACGGTGCCTCGCAGAAGATTGCAGTCCGGCGCAGCGTCCGGCCCGCCCGCGGCCAACCTGACCTTGGACGGGCGAATGCACAGCGACACCGCGCTGCCGTCTGCCAGTGGCGCGCTGGCGCGGCCCAGCAGCACCTGGTCGCCGATGCCGACGCGGCCCGCGCCGAGATAGCGCCCGCGCAGCTCGTTGTTGCTACCGATGAAGGTGGCAACAAAGGCATTCGCAGGTCGATCGAACAGCTCTTCAGGTGTACCCAGTTGCTCGACGCGCCCGGCGTGCATTACCGCCACGCGGTCGGCGGTGGCCAGCGCGTCGGCCTGGTCGTGGGTGACCAGCACGGTCGTGATGCCCAGCGCCTCGTGGACCCGGCGAATCTCGAAGCGCATTTCCTCGCGCAAGCTGGCGTCGAGGTTCGAGAGCGGTTCGTCGAGCAGCAGGATCCGGGGTTCGACCGCGAGCGCACGGGCGAGGGCCACGCGCTGCTGCTGGCCGCCTGAGAGCTCGGACGGGTAGCGATCGCGCAAGGCGTTCAGCTGTACCGTCTGCAGCACCATCTTGAGCCGCTGCCCGATCTCGGCGGACGAATACTTTTTCAGCTTCAGACCAAAGGCCACGTTCTCGGCCACCGTCTTGTGCGGCCACACGGCGTAGTTCTGGAACACCAGCGAGACGCCGCGTTTCTCGGGGCCCACCACCTGGCGCGCACTGGAGAGCAGCTGATCGTCGGCCCAGATCTCCCCCGCGGTCGGCTGTTCGAACCCGGCTAGCAACTGCAACGTGGTCGACTTGCCGCAGCCGGAAGGGCCCAGCAGCGCGAGCAATGTGCCGTTTTCGATAGCCATGTCAATATCGTGAAGGGCGCGCTGCGCGCCGAAGTCCTTGCGCAACTTCGCGATGCGGATGCTGCTCATGCCATCATCTCCGTGGTCCTGAGCGCATGGCGCGCGGCGCGCCGGGCACCGATGCGTGCGCCGCCGGCCGTGGCCAGCCGCGCGACTGCGACGAGGACGATGGTGCTGACGACCAGCAGCACGCTCATGGCGCAGAGGGTCTCGTAGTTGCCGCCGTCTTTGGCGTTGTAGATGAGCGTTGTCATGACATTGGTCTTGGGAGTGACGAGGAAGACCGCGACCGACAGCTCCCTGATGATGGGAATGAAGACCAGCAGCCACGCCGCGATCAGTCCGTTGCGCAGCAGCGGCGCCGTGATGTGCGCGAATGCCTGTACTTCCGTAGCGCCAAGGCTTCGCGCCACGCGTTCGAGATCGGGCGAAATGCCCTTGATCAGCGCGGAGCCCTGGGTGAACGCGATCGGAAGAAAGGTGGCCGAAAAGGCCGCGATCAGAATCCACGGCGTGCCGTAGAGGCCGAATGGAGCCTTGGCGTAGGCCGCGAAGAAGCCCACCGACAGCACCACGCCCGGGATGACGATGGGCAGGGTGGCCAGCCCCGCCAGCAGCCCCGTGAAGCGCACCGATTTGCGCTCGACCAGGTAGGCGACCACCGTACCCAGCAGCACGCAGACGGAGGCGCCCGCGATCGCGAAGCCGAAGGAATTGAAGATCGCAGTGCGTGTCTCGACGTTGCCGGTCAGCAGCAGCACGTACCAGTCGAACGTGAGGTTGTCGAGGCCGAGGCCCCGGCCCCAGGCCTTGCTGAGCGACACAACCAGCAGCGCCGCATAGGGCAGCACGATGGCCGTCAGCGGCACGAGCAACGCGAGCCCGAAGGCGGGCCAGCGCCATCCCTTCAGCGCAATGCGCTTCGTGCCGCGTGCCTTGCCGGAGATCATCGTGAAGCGGCGGCGTCCGAGGATGCGCCGCCGCACCAGGAAGAGCGCCGAGGTGATCAGCAGCAAGGGAACGCAATAGGCCGCGGCCAGAAACAGCTCCGGCGGAAACTGCTGGTACAGCTCGGCGAGCCGCGTCGTGACCACCTGAACGCCGCTCGGTCCGAGCAGGAAGGCCGGGACGCCGAACAGGGTCAGGCCCTGGATGAACGAGAGGATGAATCCGGCGATGATGGCCGGCATGACCAGCGGGATGGTGACGCTCCACATTGTCCGCCAGGTGCCGCTGCCAAGCGTGGTCGCGGCGTCCTCGAGCTCAACGGCCATCGATTCAAGCGCGCTGCTCACAATGGTGAAGGTGAACGGCACCGTATAGATCGCGCTGACGAAGACCGCGCCCGTCATCGAATAGATGTCGAACAACGCCGCCTCGCTCCCGGTCACGGAGCGCCAGAGGTTGTTGAGCCAGCCCGAGTTCGGCGCGCCGAGCAGGATCCAGGCCGTGGCGCCGACGAAGGACGGCGTCACGAAAGCGGCCAGCGTGAGCGTCCTCACGAGGCCGCGCGCCGGCAGGTCCGTCCTCGACACCAGCCAGGCGACCGGCAAGCCGATCAGCACCGACACGATCGCCACCACGGTGGCCAGCAGCAGCGAATTGAGGATCGGACCGACCAGGTCGCCCTGCGTCAGGATGCGGGCGTAGTTGCCCAGGGTCCACGCCTTGGTCAGATCATCGTGGACGCTGTTGAAGAGGATCCAGCCGAAGGGCTGGACCACCAAGAACCACAGGCAGACCGCCACCACCAGGGTGGCGACGACTTTCGATGGTTGCGCGTTGCGAAGGAATCGTGGCACGGGTGCTTTCCTGTCCATGCTCAGCGCATGATCTCTTTCCACTTCGCGATGCCTTCGGCCACCTCCGCTGCCAGGTTGTCCGGCTTGTTGCGGTACCACTTGATGCTGTCCAAGCTGCGGCCGTCGGCCCATGCGACATCGGTGCGCAGCGTGGGCCAGAAGTTCTTCGAGAGGATCTGCGAAGCCTCCTTCGAGTACAGGAAGCTGTGGTAGAGCTTGGCGGCGTTCGGGTGGGGCGCGTTCTTCAGGATGGCCATCACGCCGAGGTTCAGGATCAGGTCGTCGCTCGGCACCGCCACGTCGATCGGGTTGCCGGCGGCCTTCTGCGCCAGCGTATAGCTGAACGGCGCGGCGGCACCGACCAGGCGCTCGCCCGAGAGGATGTCCGTCACCGTGTCGACGTTCGACTGGCCGATCTTCGGCCGCTGCCGGGCCAACCGGCGCAGGAAGTCGTCGCCGTACTTCGAGCGCATCGCGACCACCCAGCTGGCGACGTCGCCGGAAGCCGCCGGACTGCCGATCGTGATCTTGCCTTGCCATTCGTCGTCCAGCAACGCGAGCCAGCTCGCCGGCGGCTTGCGCACCTTGGAGGACTGGAAATTGATGCTGGTCAGGCTGATCGCGCCCAACGTGAAGGCGGAATCCGGATCGAGCTTGCGCACGCCGGCCGGAACCATGTCGAGGCCGCGCGGCTCGTACGGCAGTAACGCGTTGGCCTTCTTCAGGTCGATGAAATGAAGGATGTTCGTCGTGCCGAGCGAATCGCACTCGGCCACGTCGTTCTGCAGTTCGAGCCGCAGCCGGTTGTAGACCGTCTGCGATCCCTGGCGAAGCAGACTGACCTCGATGCCCGGGTAGCGGGCTTTGAAGGCATCGCGGAATTCCTCCGCCGTCTTCTGTTCGTACGAGCCCCAGTAGAGCGCGAGCTTGCCCTCCTTCTTGGCGGCGGCATAGAGCTCGTCTTCCTGCGCGAAAGCCGGCACGATGCCGAGGCCTGCGATCGCCCCCAGGGCGACACCGGATTGAACGAGACGACGGCGCGAGAGCTTGTCGGACATGATGTTTCCTAGATTGAAGAGCTGAAAGAACGAGCTGAGAAAACTAGTAGTCGCCCGTGGTGGCACCGCCATCCACGACGATGGTCTGGCCCGTGATGAAGCTGGCATCGTCCGAGGCCAGAAAGGCGACCACGGACGCGATTTCCGCAGGCTCGCCGATCCGGCCCAGCGGCGTGCGCTGAACCCACTCCTTGCGCACGGCGTCGGGCACCCCATGCGTGATCGAGGTGTTGACCACGCCTGGAGCCACCGCGTTCACAAGAATGCCCTTCTTGCCGCCTTCCAACGCCGCCGTGTGGGTCAGACCGAGGACTCCCGCCTTCGCTGCCGAATAGTTGGCCTGGCCGAAGGTACCAAAGACGGCGGTCGAGGCAATGTTGACGATGCGGCCCCAGCCGCTCTTGTCGATGGCGGCGAACGCGGCTTGGCAGCCCAGCCAACTGCCGCGCAGGCAGACGTCCATCACCGCGTTCCATTCATCGTCGGACATCTTGCCCAGCGAACGATCGCGCACGATGCCGGCCACGTTGACGAGAATCTGCCAGCCCTGGAAGGCCGGCGCCAGCGAAGCGACGGCGGCATCCCAGCTTGCGCGGCTGGAGACATCCAACTCGACCGCCGTGGCCACATGCCCCTGAGCGACCAATTTTGCGGCGAGTGCCGCTGCGCCGGACGAAGGAAGGTCTGCAACGATGACGGCGGCGCCCTCCTGTGCAAGGCGCCGGCAGACGGCCGCGCCGATACCGCCGCCGCCGCCCGTGACCAGTGCGGTACGGCCTGCGAGTCGATGTTCCTGCGTCATGCCGTCCCCTTCCGGAACAATGCGAACACGTCTTCGCCTTCCTGCACCACCGTGTCATCCTGCTTGCGCAGCGAAATGCCGACCCGCACGATCCCGCGGTCGTCCTTCGACGTACTGTTGCGGGCTTCCAGCACCGTGCCGACGTAGTGCAGGGTATCGCCGGCGAACACCGGGTTTACGAATTTGCGCCGGGTCTCGAGGAAGGCCAGCATCGCCCATTGGTCCACCTCCGAGCGCATGCCGGTGCTCATGGCGTGCGACAGCATGCCGTGGGCGATCCTGCGCCCGAAAGGCGTGTCCTTGGCGGCCTCCGCATCCATGTGGAGCGGATTGAAGTCGCCCGTCAGGCCTGCAAACCAGACAATGTGCGCTTCGGTGATCGTGACGCGGCTTGAGGCGAAAGTCTGTCCCGCTGCAATGTCGTCGAGGTAGATGGTGGGGGTCATGCGGCTGTGGCTGGTTTGAAGAATGGGAGGGTGAGGATGTCGTCCACCTGTTCAAAGTCCACTTGCACAGCCATGCCGATCGCGATCTCGTGTTCCTCGATGCCCTTGAGCGTGCAGAAGAACATCACGCCTTCCTCGAGCTCCACGATGGCGCAGGTGTAGGCGGGACGGCGCGGACCGTTGCCGCGGTGGATAACGGTGAAAGAGAAGAGCGTGCCGCGACCGCTGGCTTCGACCCAGACCGGCCGGTATTCCGGCGCATGGAGGGAGTGCGCGCGCGGGTACCACTGGTATTTGCCCGTGGCCGGGCATTGCTGGATCAGCAGCTTGCGCGACCGGGCCGCCTGCCAGTAGGGCTCGCTGGTTTCGTCGCGCAGGGGGTGGGTTCGTTCTGTCACAGCCGTTCCTAGATGGTCAGGATGGCAGTGGCTGCAGCACAAAAGGTGCCGCCCAGTCCGTGCGCCAGCGCCACTTCCGCATCGGGCACCTGCACGCCGGGTCCCTCACCGCGCAGTTGGCGCGTGCTTTCGATCAGCGTGAAGATGCCGCGCTTGCCAGGGTGGTTCGACGACAGGCCGCCGCCGTCGGTATTGCACGGCAGCCGCCCCCCCAGGGTGAGGTTGCCGTCCTGCACGAAGGGGCCGCTCTCTCCCGGGGCGCAGAAGCCCAGGTCTTCCAGCGCCAGCATCGGCGTGATGGTGAATGCGTCGTAGAGCTGTGCGACATCGACGTCCGACGGCGTCAGCCCCGCCATCGCGAAGGCGCGTGATCCCGACAGGGTCGCCGGCGTACGCAGGTCGGGGTCGATCTGGCTGATCTGCGTGCGGTGGATCGCAGCGCCGAAGCCCGCCACATGCACCGGCCGCCTCCTCAGATCGCGCGCCCTTTCACGGCTGGCGAGCACCACGGCACCGCCGCCGTCGGTCACCACGCAGCAGTCCAGTCGCCGCAGCGGGGAGGCTACCAGCGGCGAGGCGATCACGTCTTCGACGGTGATCGGAGTGCGCATGCGGGCATCCGGGTTTCCCGCCGCATGCTGACGGAAGGTCACCGCGACCTGCGCCAGTTGCTCGCGCGTGGTGCCGTAGCGATGCATGTGGCGCCGGGTGAACAGCGCGTAGGTCGATATCAGCGTCGGGTCGTAGGGAAGTTCGTACTGGCCCGGACCCGCAGGGAACACGAACGGATCGAAAGACGGCGTCTTCAACGGCCACCAGCGCGGGCAGGCGGCATAGCTGATGACCACGACCTCCGCCTGTCCCGTGGCGATCGCGGTGGCGGCGCGGCCCAGGTGGACGATGTAGGAACATCCGCCCACGTCGGTGCCGTCGAAATAGGTGGGGCGTAGGCCCGCGTACTCGGCAAACTCGATCACGCTTTCGACCGCGCCGCCTTCTGCCCAGTCGCCCGAGGCGCAGCACAGGCCGTCGACGTCGGAGAGCGACAGACCCGCGTCTGCCAGAGCCCCGAGCACGCATTCCATCTGCAGCGCGAAGGGATGGACCTGGGGCGCATCCCGCCGGGCGGATTCGTGGATGCCGACGATCGCGGCCTTGCCGGAGACGTTCAAGGACTCACCCCGCGATGGCTTGCACAGAGCGTGTGGTGCATGTTCATCGCCGAATGGTAGAAATGCCCCGTCCTCTCAACAAGCAGTTAACTTGATCGCAATTGGTGCCATAAACGCACCAATAGTCGTTCGTCCGCGAATCACAATGCGACGCTGGACCTCGCGCTTGAAAAGCTCGGCCCGAGGGTCTTGACATACTCAGGAGCAGCGCCCCGATGAAGCAAGCAATCAGTCCTCTGTTGTCCGAAGGCCACGTCGTCAAGCCCGAGTGGATCGACGTCTACGGCCACATGAACATGGCGCGCTATGCCGAGCTTTTCGATGAGGTGGGGTTCGCGCTGCTGGATCGGGTCGGAATCGGCGAGGCCTACACCCGAACGACCCGGCGCGGTGTCTTTACGGTCGACGTGCGCATCCGGTATCTGAAGGAATTGACCGCGGGCGTGCCACTGGCGGTCGGCATGCGGCTCGTCGGTGTGGATCCATTGCGCCTGCACAGCTTCCTGGAACTGACGAATCTGCAGACCGGCCAGCTCGCCGCCACCATGGAACAACTTGCCGTGCACGCGAGCCTCGACAGCCGCTCCGCCCTGCCCTTCGATACGTACCTGCAGGATCACTCGCAATCGGTCGTGAAACAACACTTGAAAGGCCGCGGCCCGGATGCCGACGTCTTGGTCCTGAAGTGTGGCGCGTCGCTCGCCCGCTGATCAGGGTCGACCCGAGGACACGGGCGGCAGATCGAATCGCAGAATAGGCGATTGACGCACTTTGGTGCGTGGAGTGCACCAAATCCGGCCTGGCGTCCGGATTTGGCCACGGCACGGAATTTGCCCGTCTTGTTCAAAAACACCATGCCCAGTCGCCGCCTGCCTCCGCTGATCACCATCCGAGCCTTCGATTCCTACAGCCGCATGGGCAGCGTCAGGGCAGCAGCGGACGACCTTTCCGTGTCGCACACGGTGGTGTCGCGCCACATTCAGAATCTGGAAGAGGCGGTCGGCGTCAAGCTGGTCAGGAAGAGCGGCCGCGGGCTGGCCCTCACGCGCGAGGGAGAGCGCTTCGCCGCCAAGGCCCGGCGTGCATTCGACATCCTGACCGAGGCGACGGCCGAGCTTGCGCATGAGCGCGGCGACGCCATCCACATCTGCTGCATGGCGGGGCTGGCCACGCACAGGCTGCTGACCCGCCTTCCGGCGCTCGAGGCCAGCCTGACGGGCACGGTCGTCATCTTGCAGCCCACCACTTCGCGCCCGGATTTCGGCAAGGACGAAGCCGACGCCGAAATCATCTATCTCGAGAACCCCCAGGTTGCGGACGGGCTGAAGGCCGAACTGCTCATGCGGCCCCGCATCATCCCGGTGGCCAGCCCGGCGCTGCTCAGGCGCTTTCCGAAGGTGGCCACATCAGGACAGTTGCTCCAGTTGCCTCTGCTGCACGAGAAATCGACGGCGCTTTGGGAAAGCTGGCTCGAATCGACGGGGTTGACAGACATTCCGCCGCTGCGAGGCACGCGGCTCTGGCATGGGCACCTCACACTTGAAGCCGCGCGCCTGGGGCAAGGCGTCGCCCTGGTGAGCGACTCGCTGGCGAGCGACCGCATCGCGGCCGGCGAGCTGGTCGAGGTCGTCAATTCTTGCGTGCGACTCGGCGGCTACTACTTCGTCGCGCCCATCAGCAAGTGGAACGACCCCGTGCTGGCCAAGATTCGCGCCTGGCTCAGCACCACGCTGCTACCGCCTCCGGAACGCGAACAGTCGTGATCGCGCTTCGTCGCGGGCAGGAACCCGGCTCAATCCTGACTACACACATACTTGAGTTCCAGATAATCCTCGATGCCATGCCGCGAGCCTTCGCGACCCAGACCCGACTGCTTCACGCCGCCGAACGGTGCGACCTCGTTGGAGATCAGCCCGGTGTTGACGCCCACCATGCCGGTCTCGAGCGCTTCGATGAGGCGCCGGATGCGGCGCCTGTCTTCGGTGAAGACCTAGGCGGCAATTCCGAAGACCGTGGCGTTGGCCATCGCAATGGCGCCGTCCTCAGTCTCAAAGTGGAACAGCGGCGTTTCGGTGTTGACCGCCTGGTACGCACGCTGCCTGGCCAACTCGATGAGGCCTATCACCTCAGCGAACGAGGATTCGATGGGATCTACAGCGACAGACTGGACCATGACCTGATCCGCGGGCGCACAGGCTCTGGTGCAAATCGCGCCTCCGGTGGGCTACGGCCTCTAAATTGAAGGCGTATCGATGGCGAAAAGGCTACAGTACTTGGACTAACTGTTCAAGGACGCCACTTCGAACGCGAGATCATCGTTCTTTGCGTTCGCTGGTAGCCCATCAGCGTGCAAGCGCGCCTACCGCCACGGCAGCGGGAACACGCCGAGCGAAGGCCCGCCGCTTACGAAACATGCGCGGTCGCGCCCCCCTCGAACTCAGGCGCAGCCTGATCGCTCGTGCGTCCTACCGAGTGAGGGAAGTCCTTCGGCAAGAGAAAATGGGCCAGGGCCGGCAGCAGCACAAGTGCGCCGAGCATGTTCCAAATGAACATGAATGCCAGTAGCACGCCCATGTCGGCCTGGAACTTGATGGGGCTTCCCACCCAAGTCACGACGCCCACGGCGAGCGTCAGGCCCGTGAGCATCACTACCTTACCGGTAAAAATTAGCGCGCGGTAGTAGGCCTCGGAAAGAGTCTTGCCTTCGCGAAGCTGCGCGAGCGTCACCGACAGGATGTAGAGCGCGTAGTCGACGCCGATCCCCACACCCAAGGCGATCACTGGAAGCGTGGAGACCTTGACGCCGATGCCCAAGCCGACCATCAAGGCCTCGGCAAGAACCGACGTGAGTATCAGTGGGAGTACAGCCACCACCACGGCCCGCCAGGAACGGAAGGTCCCGAAACACAGCAAGATCACCGCGCCATAGACGAGAAATAGCATCTGACGCCATGCATCCTTCACGACAATATTTGTGGCGGCCTCGATTCCGGCATTTCCTGCCGCAAGGAGAAAGCGCACTTCGGCGGAATCGTTCTGCTCCGCAAACCCTTTAACCTGTTCTCGCACCCGGCTCAGAGTGTCCGCCCGATGGTCCCGAAGAAAGACGTACATCGTAAGCAGGTTGCAAGCGTCGTTGTAGAGCCCACGCGGGGCCCCCGCCGTCACCGTATTGAGCATGTCCTGATTCGGAAGGAATTCGAACCACTTGGGGTTTCCTTCATTCAGGCCAATAAGCACGCGCCGGTTCAGCAAGGCCAATGTGTTCGTGCTCTCCACGCCTGGTAGTTGGCGCAGCTGCCACTCCAAGGCATCGACCTTGTTCAAGGTCGCATACGCTGAGCATTCGCCGTCCGGCGTCTTCACCATTACCGCGAGCACGTCGCTCGAGGCACCGTATGCTTCGTTCATGAACGCGACATCGCGGTTGTAACGGCTGTTGGGTCGCAGTTCTGGAGCCCCCGGGTCCAGATCGCCAATACGGAGCTGACTGCTGACCAACAAGCCCAGCGCGCCGAGCACCATCGCAATCACCACCGCCAACGCGGCAAACCGCCTCTTGGTGAAGAGATCCAGGAATTCCCACAGGCGACTCTTAGTTCCTCCTCCATGCTCGGCACGCAGACTGCGACGCGCCGCCCTCGCGCTCACGCCGGTGTAGCTGAGCAGAACGGGCAACAGGATGAGATTGGTGAAGATCAGGACGCCGACTCCGAGGCTCGCGGCAATCGCCAACTCGCGAATCGCCGGAATGTCGATGACCAGCAACACGGCAAATCCCACCACGTCGGCAAGAAGCGCGGTCAAGCCAGCGAGGAAGAGCCGCCGGAACGTCAGCCTCGCCGCGACCAGCTTGTCGACACCCCGCCCGATGTCTTGCATGATGCCGTTCATCTTCTGCGCGCCATGGCTCATGCCGATGGCGAAGACCAAAAAGGGAACCAGGATCGAATACGGGTCGAGCGAATACCCGAGCAGCGGCAGCAACCCAAGTCCCCAAAGGACAGCCACCAAGGAGGCAAAAAGCACCAGCGTGGTCGATCGCATGCACCGCGTGTACCAGAACACCATAGCCGCGGCGATCAACACCGCGATACCAAAGAACACCAGAACGGATCGCACGCCCTCGATCAAGTCGCCTACGATCTTTGCAAACCCTGTGACGTGGATACTGACCCCCTCGGCCTCGTACTTCTTGCGAAGAGACTCCAGGCGCTCGGCCAGAAGGCCATAGTCCAACGACTGCCCGTTCGCGTCCTTCGCGAGCAGAGGCACGTAGATAACGCTGGAACGGGCATCCAATGCGATCACCTGGCCGATCTCCCCGGAACGGGCGATATTGGCTTGCAGCTGGCGAAGACTGCGGGCCGATCCGTCGTAGCCGTCCGGAATCACGGGGCCGCCTTCAAGGCCATCCTCGGTGACGCCAACCCATCTCGTCGTGGGTGTCCAGAGCGATTTCATCTGATTGCGCGCGACTCCCGGAACCAAGAATACCTCGTCGCTCAGGCGCCGGACCGTGTCGAGGTAAGGCGCCTCGTAGATCGTGCCCTTTGGGTTGGCAACCGCGATCCGCACCGCGTTGCCGAGCCCGCTGAGGTCAGCTTGAAACCGGAGGTAGTTCTGGATAAAGGGATGGTGAACCGGGATGGTCTTTTCGAAACTGGCGTTGAGTTGCAGCTTCGTTGCCTGCCACCCAAGCAGAAGCGTCACAATGACACACAGCCAGACAATCACCCCCCGATGATTGAAGATGCCCCGTTCGAGCAAGGATCCGGTCGCAGGGTCGAATTCGGTGCTCGCGAGAGGAGCTCCGCTTGGCGTAGGGTGCATAGGGAAACTCAGTTCGACTTATCGATGGAGACGAGGTGCGCGCCTTCGACGCTGAGCGCGAGAAGCGCTTCCCCGGACACGGAAATCACGCCCGTCAGCGGCGGCAGCCGCGGGCTCTTGACGAGCGCCAGCACGTCGCCCTTGCCAGTCAACAATTCCCCCGCCTGATTGGCGAGCACATAGCCACCATCCGGGCGCCTGGAAGACCCGGTGATGGCAGACGGTGAAGGTACGGGCAGTTGTTGCCAGCTGCTACCCGCATCGGCAGAGCGCCAGACGTTTCCCCGCATGCCTGCAAGGATGATCTCCTTGGAACCAAGTAACTCGAGCGCGAAAAAGCTGCCTTGGTAAGGGACTGCTACGCGGTGAAAACTCGCTCCCGCATCCTCTGACCACAAAAGCAGACCCTGCTCCCCTGCAATAGCCACCGTCGCACCCCGGCGGCGAACCGCGTAGAGGTGCAAATTTCTGGGGTTGTCGAGGCCTGCCGTGCGTAACGACCAGGTTTTGCCGCTGTCGGTCGTGCTCAGCGCCAAGCCATACGCTCCCACAACGAACACTTCAGAGGTGCTTGACACGATCAGGTCGAGCAATGGCTTGTCAGGCCCTTCCGCGACCATTCGATCTGCGGCCTTCTGCAAGGCGACGTCGGCACTACGCCTCGCGGCCTGCTGAACCAACGGGGCGATGGTGCGTCCGTCGAGTAGACGCGTCCATGTCAAACCGCGATCGTCAGTCGCTAAAACAGTTCCGCCATGCCCGGTCGCGAACCCGTGCCGATCATCGGCGAATGCAACGGCCGTCAGCGTGACACTGACTGGAACCTGCGCTTGCTTCCAGGTATGCCCGTCATCATCCGAAAGTACGACGAGACCTCTCTCCCCGATCGCAACCCAGCGTGTGCCGACGAGCGCCGCACCCAGTAGCACTGCACGAGAAGGAGAAAGGACCGTCACCGCAGGTCGGTCAAGAGCAGAGCCTACAGGAGCGGCCCAAGCTGAACCGAAGCTGGCGAGAGTCGCAAGAAGGGCGCGACGATGCATCGAAGGGAGTCTCCAGTATTGCGCTCTTAGCGCTTCTTTGCGATACGGGCCGTATCGTCCCAAATACTAGTCATCTTTGTTTACAACGTCAACTGAAAATGGGTCGACTTCTTCGGTCATCCCTAGGGGAAACACCAAGCAAACGCCATCAATTCGAGCCGTACAGTTTCGTAACTAACGCTCGACCGCTTGGAGTGAAATTGAAACTCGGAAGATTTTTGGTTCAAGGCCTCGACGGCCCCGCTCATGGCATTTGCATGGGTCTGCCCGATCAGTCGGGCGTCATCGACCGGCGTGCTGTCGAAATGCTCCGCCAGCAGTCTCGCGGCGCCAATGGCGAGGGAGCCCTTCGCTATGCCCGTCTTCCGCGAGAGCCTGTCCGACATGCTCGATGCGCTACAGGCCCATTCGAGGCGACGCTTCGACCGCCTCAAGACGGTGTACGACGACTCGCTTCAGCTTTGCAGATACGAACAGGATCCTGTTCCCGCTCCGCAGCGCTCGGCGTCGCTCTTGCTGAAGACCTATCAATTCCTGGGGTGGCCCATGTGAATTCCTGCGGATATCAAGAAGTGCATTCCTGAACAGTGCGAGGTGCTTGGTCGCACGCACTTGGGCAAGCACCTCCGTGTCCGCTCGCCTTCACGGCGCGAGTACATCAACAGTTCGGAGGCGTTGGGCCAGTGCGGGGCCGGCGTCGCTGAGCGACGACTTTCCTGGCCTTGATAACAAACGACCCCCACCCACGAGGAGACAGACTTGAAAAGAACGCATCGGAAGAGAGTTGCCGTACGGAAGGTCGCATTGGCGACCCTGGCCGCCCTGTCGGGCGTGCACGCTTCAGCTTTTGAGTTCGACACCGGCAACCCTGATCTCAGTGTGCGCTGGGACAACACCTTCAAATACAGCGCCGCACGACGTCTGCATGATCAAGACTCAGTCCTTTTGGGCAAGCCAAACACGGACGACGGCGACCGAAATTTCAACAAGGGATTGATCTCCAATCGCGTAGACGTGCTCACCGAGCTAGACGCCGTTTATGCCAAGCGATACGGCGTGCGCTTCAGCGCCGCTGGCTGGTACGACACGGTCTACAACCGGCGCAACGACAACCCTGGGTTCCAAGGCGGGGCATTCCCAAACCAGGTCACGGTTCCGTACAA
Source organism: Variovorax sp. P4_B11 (assembly GCF_056402355.1). Taxonomy (NCBI): domain Bacteria; kingdom Pseudomonadati; phylum Pseudomonadota; class Betaproteobacteria; order Burkholderiales; family Comamonadaceae; genus Variovorax; species Variovorax sp. P4_B11. The sequence goes on along the minus strand of NZ_JBFUHO010000028.1, from coordinate 44,598 downwards.
CGAATTCACGGGTCCAACCCGCCGACTACACGGGCGTGAGGCCGAGGTGCTCGACGCTTTCGCGTTCGGCGGTTTCGATATCGGCAACGCGTCCGGCACTGTTCGCTTGGGACAGCACAGCTTGGTGTGGGGCGAAAGCCTGTTCTTCGGGGGGAACGCCATTGCCGGCGGAATGAATCCGGTGGACGTGATCAAGCTGTCATCCGTGCCAAACACTCAGTTCAAAGAAGCGATCCTGCCGGTTCCGCAGTTTTCCGGGCAGCTGCAGATCACGCCGAGCCTTTCTCTCGGCGCCTACTACCAACTCCAATGGCAGGCCAACCGATTGCCGGCCGTCGGCAGCTATTTCTCCGGCATCGACACCAACCCAGATGGCGGCGAGCGGCTCTTGTTGGCCGGCCCCGGAAGTCCATATGCATTCAACGCACCTCGCTTGGCCGATCAGCGAGCGGAGAACAGCGGGCAGGGAGGCCTTCAGTTGCGGCTGCGGTCAGATGAAACGGACTATGGTCTCTACCTGATCCGCTTCCACGAAAAGACCCAGCAGCAGGTCACTTCTATCGGTCTGGTGCCTTCGACCTTCGGAGGCGTGATCCCAGGCCCCTTCGGATACCGCTTGGTCTATCCTGAAGACATCACAGCGCTTGGTGCCAGTGCCTCGCGCACGTTCGGCGATGTCAACCTAGCGATCGAAGGTTCGATCCGTCACAACATGGATCTGGCGAGCAGTAGCGGCGCGGTGGATGCCTCCTTCTTCGGAGGCCCCCCGACCAACAACAGCGACAACCCTGCCTACGCTGTGGGCAGGACGGCACACGTGAACCTCAACGCCATCTGGACGGTGCCGCGCACGTCGCTCTTTAATGAAGCGACTTTCATGGGCGAAGTTGCTTGGAACCGCGTGTTGTCGATCACGAAGAATGCTGCTGCGGTGGACGCCAACTCGACACGCGACGCGTTCGCGCTGCGCATGCAATTTGAGCCGCAATACCGTCAGGTCGTTTCCGGCCTGGATCTTTCGATACCCGTCGGAGTCGGATATTCACCCAAAGGGTCCCGCTCGCAAGCGTTGGGGATATCCATGCCACCTGACAACGGAGGTGACGTCTCCATCGGCCTGAATGGCGTCTATCTTGGCGTGTGGAAGTTCACCCTCGCCTACACCCACTACTTCGGTCCAAAAGACACTCTGCTGGACGCCAACAACAATTTTTCTTACAGGCAGTACCTCAGTGACCGAGACTTCTTCGCCCTGTCCGTGACCCGTACGTTTTGAGACCCGATTTCAAGGAGACTTCCACATGAATATCAAGATAGTCCCGTACAGCGCTTTCGTGCTCGCCGCGCTTGTTGCTGCCGGAACCGCGCACGCGGGTGTCAGCGCAGCGGAGGCCGCCAAGCTAAAGGGTGGCGAATTGACGCCTCTCGGCGCAGAGAAAGCTGGCAATTCAGCGGGGACCATTCCAGCGTGGAACGGCGGTCTGACCACGCCGACGCCAGGCTTCCAGAACGGGGGCCGCCGGCCTGATCCCTTCGCGTCCGAGAAGCCGACACTTCAGATTACCGCGAAGAACATGGACCAGTACGCCGAAAGGCTGACCGACGGCACGAAGGCCATGCTGAAGAAGTATCCGGACAGCTTCCGCATCGATGTCTATCCGACGCATCGAACCGCAGCCGCGCCGCAGTGGGTGTATGACAATACGTTCCTGAACGCGACGCGTGCGTCCGTACAGGAGACACCCGCCGGGCCGATCACGAAGGGCGCATACGGTGGGATCCCCTTCCCGATTCCCAAGAGCGGGGACGAAGTCATGCTGAACACACAGGTGCGGTGGCGGGGCTCCGCGTGGAACCAGCAGAGCACCGGCTACCAGGTGACTGCGGACGGACGGCCGGTATTGGTGCATCAGGTCAATGTAGACAACGTCGCTCCCTACTACTATCGGGATGGCAAAGCCGAGAATTTCGATGGAGCCTACTGGATGGTCCGAGTCAGCACCTCGGGTCCGGCCATACGCGCCGGTGAAGCGATCCTCGGTCATCTTCTCATTGACGAAAGCAAGACGGCGACCTGGGTGTACCTGACCGGCCAAAGGCGCGTGCGCAAGCTCCCGAACTCGTGCTGCGACACGCCCCACCCCACCTCGGCTGGCATTGTGACCTTCGACGAGATCGAAACATTCGCAACCCGCCTGGAACGCTATGACTGGAAGCTGGTCGGCAAGAAGGAGATGTATATCCCGTACAACTCCAACAGGATTCTTCTTCCAACAAAAGACACGGACGTCCTAGGGCCAAACCATCTTCAGCCGGACCATGTGCGCTGGGAGCTCCATCGCGTCTGGGTCGTGGAAGCTGCGCTGAAGCCGGGTCAACGACATACCTCTGCGAAGAGTCGCTACTACGTGGATGAGGACAGTTGGTGGCCCGTGCTCGCCGACCGCTGGGATGCGAACGGACAGCTCTGGCGCATGCCGTTCTCTATTCCGGTTGCCATGCCGGACCTGCCCGGCGTTGTTGGCACTGCGTGGGGAACCTATGACTTGCTCTCCGGCAGCTACTTTGTCGCCGAGCTGATGAACTCCGCGAAAGAACAGTACCGCCTGCTGCCCGAGGGACTGCCGGAAAAGCACTTTTCGCCAGACGCCCTGGCGGGCGACAGCGTCCGGTAAGGGACGCGGACCGCAGATCTCGACCTGAAGCAATTGAATGGAAATTTGCGTGAGCACCGAATCAGCCATTTGAACGGCAGGTTGAGAGAGCTCAGGCCCACCCTCGCCCAGTCCGGCTCATCGTCACTGCGACAATGCACGGGAAAGCCGGTGCTCGTCTCCGATGGATCCACCCCGATTCACACCACGGACCCCGGCTCTCCTGTGGCTCATGTGGTCTGGGTGTCGGGCGAGGCGACAACGGACGACCCCGAATCGGCAACTGCGGGAAAGGCATTCAGCTCCATTCGAAAGGCGTTTCGCTGCCCCGCGTCGTCGACTTCCCGCCCGACAAGACCTACAACACGAAAGAGCACTTCGTCAATCGGCACCGTCGAAGGCACGATACAGCCTGGTTAACGAACTCGCGGCTGAGCGCCGAGATCGCCCACACTTGGGATAATGGGGGCCGCATTCCACGGGGATTCCTTGCCTACCAAAATTCATCTCCCAGGCGCCAAAGCCAAGGCTGGCTCCCGCCCATGGGCCTCCAAAACAGCACCCCGGCCCACTGAACGACGACAACTTTCGGCTTCCAAAGAACTGGTTCCCTCGAATGCTACCCCTCTCCTTCGCAGCCCCGGCGCCGCCGACTAGCGCGAAAGGGAGCGTCTTTCGTAAGCTGGTCGCCGCATGAAACTCCGCGTCCTCCCAGACATGCACCTCGACGCCGGCAACTTCCGCATGCCAAAGATCAGCATTGACGTCGTGATCGTGGCGGGGGACATCGCTGCGACCGCTGCCAGGACGCTTCACTGGGCGCGGGGCCCGGACACTTCGCCGAGCACACACCGATCATCTTCGCGTTCTAACGCCTGAACTAGTTGAGCGACGCGACGCCCAAGTAACTCGAGATGACAGCGGGGTCCTCCAGCAGGTCGGACGCGAGACCCTCCTTCACCAGACGGCCGTTTTCTAACACGTAGCCGTAAGAAGCACACTGCAACGCAGCTCGGGCGTTCTGCTCAACCAACAACACGCCCACCCCTAGCTTCGTCAAACCTTGGATGATGGCAAAAATCTCGCGCACCACCAGCGGCGCCAGGCCCAAGCTCGGCTCGTCGAGCATCAGCAACGTAGGCTTCGACATTAGTGCGCGACCGATCGCCAGCATCTGCCGCTCACCGCCCGAGAGAGTTCCGGCGAGCTGCAGGCGACGCTCGCGCAACCGCGGAAAAAGCGCGAACACATCGTCCAGAGACTGTTTCCAAGCCCTGTCGCCTGAGCGGTAGCGTAGATAGGCGCCGAGGACCAGATTCTCATCCACGCTCATATTGGAGAAGAGCTCTCGCTTTTCGGGCACGAGAGACATTGAACGGCCGACGCGCTCCTCCGCCGGCTCGACCAGCTTCATGCCCTTCATCCACACAGAGCCCTCGACGTCATCGAGTATGCCCATGATGGCGTTCAACAAAGTCGACTTACCTGCGCCGTTCGGGCCGATGACCGTCACGATGTCGCCAGACTTCACCTCGAGGCTGATATCGCTGAGTGCCTCGACCTTGCCGTAACGTGCCCCGAGCGCTTCGACGCGAAGCAAAGGCTGCGTTCCTCCGAATGAAGGTGCAGTCATGTCGCCGCTCCCAAATAGGCCTTGATGACCGCTGGATCGCGCCGAATCTCTTCCGGGGTCCCTTGCGCGATCTTCGCCCCGAATTCCATCACTACAACCTGATCAGCCAAGCCCATGACGAAATCCATGTCGTGCTCGACCAGCAACACGCTGACGCCCTCACTTCGCAATTGCCGCAAGAGAACCGCCAAGGCCCCTTTCTCCAAGTGACGCAATCCCGCAGCTGGTTCGTCGAGCAACAGCAACACTGGGTCGGAGCACAAGGCGCGAGCAATCTCTACGATTCGCTGCTGCCCAAGCGCCAGACTGCAGGCCTCGTGATGGGCGAACGCTCCGAGACCCACCCTTTCAATTTGCCGCATAGCCTCAGCAGCGAGCGTCGCCTCCTCCACCACGTTGAGACGAACCACGCTTCGCAAAGTACCGGCATGTCCGCGCGTGTAGGCGCCCATCAGGACGCTATCTAGAACGGACATTCCTGGCAGTAGACGTACATGCTGGAACGTGCGCGCCAATCCGCGTCTCGCCACAGCGCGAGCGTTGACTCCTTCTATCTGACCGGGTTCGGCGGCGTCCTCCGGCGTGAAGCTGATTGCGCCAGAACTTAAGTCCAAAGTTCGACTGATCAGGTTGAACGAGGTGCTCTTGCCGGCGCCGTTGGGCCCAATCAACGCCACAATCTGCCCGGCTAACACCTGCAGACTCAGATCGTTGACCGCCACGAGACCTCCGAAGGTACGGCGAATGCTTCGCGCATCGAGCACCACCGAGCCGCGAGTCGGCATGATCCTTTTAGGGAGCTGTTTCGCTGGCGCATCAATCACCGCTGACCGCGGTCGCCTGCGCGAGGGCGCGATGGGCCAGAGCCTGCAAAGCAGCGGCCAAAGCCCTTGAGGTGCGCGCTGGAGCAGCAAGATCAGCAAGGCGCCGAATACAACGATCTCGGCGTTGCCGGCCTGACCCAGAAGAGCTGGAAGATAGCGCTGCAATTGGTCCTTCAACACCGTCAGTGCCACTGCGCCTGCGATTGCTCCCCAGACGTAGCCGGCGCCGCCGATGACTGCCATGAACAAGAACTCGATGCCCGCGTTCAAGTTGAATGGGGTCGGATTGACTCCGCGTTGCAGGTGGGCGTAAAGCCATCCCGCGACTGCTGCGCAAAGGGCCGCAGCAAGGAAGGCCACCATTTTGTAACGGGCCGTGGTGATTCCGCAGGACTCTGCCATGCTCACACCACCGTTCAGCGACCGAATCGCGCGACCGGGCCGTGAATCGAGGAGGTTCAGCATGGCTGCAATGGCCAGAGCCAAACACGCCCAGATGAGAAAGAACATCGACCGAGAAGTGTCGAAGACAAAACCCGGCACAGACAGAGGCGGAACCCCCATGACACCGTCCGATTTTCCGAGTGCTTGGATACTGCCGAACAGATAGTAGAGGGATAGCCCCCAGGCGATCGTCGCCAAAGGAAGGTAGTGGCCGGACAGTCGTAGCGTGATAGCGCCGATCAGGAATGCGGCCACCAGGGTGATTGCAATGGCAGCAATCAGCGCCAGCCATGGGGAGACCTGCCAGTGCACGACGAGGAGCGCCGAGGCGTAGGCGCCTATCCCGACGAACGCCGCCTGCCCGAAAGATGTGAGGCCGGCGACACCGGTCAGAAGCGTCAGGCCCAGGGTCGCCAAGGCGGCGATGCCGATGTAGTTCGCCTGCGTAAACCAGAAGTTCTTCACCGGGAGCGACCCGCCTACGACGATCAGGATCACGAACAGGATGAGGCCAGAATGACGCCGCCCCATCAGGCCGGTCCAAGCGGCCCAAGGTCGCTGCACCGAAGTTTCAGCTCTGATCACGCTTCTTCCTCTGGGTGGCTGCTCAGCGAACGCCAAACCAGCACAGGCACGATCAACGTAAAGACGATGACCTCCTTGTATTCGCTAGCCGCGAAGGAGCCCCAGGCCTCTGCTAAGCCGACAAAGAGTGCGCCCGCAGCTGCGACGGGATAGCTGGCGAGCCCGCCGACGATGGCGCCGACGAAGCCCTTCAATCCAATCAAGAAGCCCGAGTCGTAGTAGACCGTGGTGAGCGGTGCGATGAGCGTGCCCGACAGAGCGCCGATACCTGCAGCCATTGCGAAAGCGAGCTGCCCAGAGCGCATCGGGCTTATGCCTACGAGTCGAGCGCCGAGGCGATTGAATGCGCTGGCGCGCAATGCCTTGCCGTGCATGGTGAAACGAAAGTAGACGGCGAGCAGACACATCAAGGCCGCACAGACACCCATGGCCAGGAGGCTCTGCGCCGAGATACGCAACTCTCCGAACTCCCATTGCGCCTCAAGCAGGGGGGTTGTCCGGACCCCCTCAGGTCCAAACATCACCAAGCCCAAACCCATCAGGCAGAAGTGCAAGGCCACCGCAACGATCAGAAGCGTCAGCACCGACGATCCGGCGATTGGGCCGATCGCGAGCCGATAGAGCCATGGCCCCATTGGCATCACGATGCCGATTGCCAGCATCATCTGGAGCGCGATCGGAGCGGCGGTCCAATTGAACGCTCGGGTGATCAGAAGTAGCAGCGAGGGCACAGCTAGGGTGACAGCTGCCCGCCGTCCCAATAGCCACCAGTTTCGGCGATCCGCAGACGCGCGAAAAAAGACCCAGCAATCGAGAACGAAGACGCTGACGCCCAGGCCGACCAGCAGCCATGCCGCGGCCGGCGTCGTACCTGACTGCAATGCGGCAAGCGTGAATGCGCCGTAGGCAACGAATTCGCCTTGGGGAATCAAAATCACCTTGGTGACCGAGAACACCAGCACGACGGCAAGGGCAAGCAGCGCGTAGATGGCACCGCTGGTCAGGCCGTCCTGCACCAGGATGAGAGCGATGGTGGAGTCCATTGAAACTGAGCCGCGAGGTGGCCGCGGAAAGTTCCGCCGCCAATGACGCGAAAGGACCCTACTTCACGTACTTCCAGCCGCCGTCTGCGATCTGCATCATGACCGCCGCTCGTTGGTCGTAACCCACATGGTCCGTCGGCGACATGTTGATTACTCCTTGCGTTGTGACTAGGCCTCGTACCTGCTCGAGCGAGTCTCGCAAGGCAATTCTGAACGCCTCCGTTCCCGGCTTCGCCTTCGCCAGCGCGGCCGTGAGCCCTGCGCGCAGCAGCAGGTTCGCATCAAAGGCATTCGCGACAAAGACGGACATCGAGTCCTTTCCGTTGGCCGCTTCGTATTGGGTCGTGGCATCGAGCGCAACGGCGCGAATGGGATTCGTCGCGTCGAGTTGCGGCGCAACGAGCACTCCCCCCGCCGCCAAGTAGGCTCCTTCCGCGTCCTTTCCAGCGAGCTTCAGAAAATCGCGATTTGCGATGCCGTAGGTCTGGTAGATGCGGCCCTTGTAGCCCCTCTCGAGAAGTGCCTTTTGCGGCAAGGCACCCGGCGTGCCCGCGCCCGCGATCAGCACCGCATCCGGCTTCGCGGAAACGATCTTGAGGATCTGCGCAGTCACGCTTGTATCCGTCCGCGCATATTTCTCGGTGGCAAGCCATTTGATGCCGGCGGCATCGGCTTGTGCCTTGGCCTCCGCAAGCCAGGAATCTCCGTAGGCGTCAGCGAACCCGATGAAGGCCACCGACTTCACTCCTTGGGCGGCCATGTGCGCGACAGTAGCGGCAACCACAATGTTCTCGTTGGCGATTGCCTTGAAGGTCCACCGCCGGGTTGCATCCTGCGGCTCGACGATTCTGGCGCTCGCGGCAAGGCTGATGAGGGGAATCTTCTTCTCTGCCGCAAGCGGAACAAGCGGCAGGGTCGCGGGACTCACACTCGATCCCATCACCACATCGACGTTGCTCTCGTCAGCCAGCTTCTGCAAGTTGCGGACGCTCGCAGACGGATCCGAAGCGTCGTCCACGATGATGTAGTTGATTTTTTGACCCCCGACTTCCTTCGGGAAAAGCTTGACGGCATTCTGCGTAGGAATACCGAGCGATGCGCCGGGCCCGGTCAGCGATAAGGTCATGCCCACATTGATGTCGGCGATGGCGGTCCCGGCTAGGGAAAACCCCAAGGCAGTAGCCCCGAGAATCTTTATCAAGCTCATTGTTTGTCTCCGTGGTAGTCATCAACTTGGTGGTGACTTGAGGCGAGCTTAGAAGATCACGTACCATGGCTCAACCTCATGCAGAACATGTTGCGAATGAATCCCCCGCATGACTTGCCAGACCTCGACTTGAATCTCCTCGCCGTCTTCGACGCGTTGCTGCGCGTGCGAAGCGTGACGGGCGCGGGAGCGAACCTGGGGCTAACCCAGAGCGCGATGAGTCACTCGTTGAAACGCCTGCGTTCCTTCTTCGACGATCCCTTGTTCGTAAAGACCAACAGGGGGATGGCGCCAACCGCCAAGGCAAGCGAAATGGCGCCGGTGGTCATGGGCATCATGGACTCGATCCGGGGTCAGCTGCTCACGCAAGCGTCATTCGACCCTCTCCAGGTACGGCGCACCTTTAACATCTGCATGACCGACATGGGCGAACTAGTTTTCGCCCCTTCTTTGTTCGCCAAGCTCAAAGTTCTTGCGCCACACTGCAAATTGCATACGCTCCAGGTCACTCCCGACGCCTTGGAGAATGTCCTCAGCACGGGGAAGGCCGACTTGGCGCTGGGCTCCGTCCGCAATGCCTCCGAAGGCCTCTACCAAGAAGAACTGTTCGAACACACGTTTGTCTCGATCGTGAGCATCAAGAACAAATCGGTTGGCGAGGTGCTAACGCAGGAGCAGTTCTCGGCGATGCCTCACATCGCAGTCACGTTGACCGGCCAAAGCGACACGCCGTACGACTCCTCGCTCGAGGATGCTGGCATCAAGCGCAACATCGTGCTGTCCACACCGCACTTTCTGATCATGCCCTTGATGCTGGACCAGCACCCGGAATTCATCGCCACCGTCCCCCGGGCGCTCGGGACGGTTTTCGCACGTCACGGCGTGGTCAGGGTGCTCGAGCCGCCAGTGGTCCTACCCAAGTTCTCGCTTTGCCAATATTGGCATCCCAGGTTTCACTACGACCGCGCCAACAGCTGGTTGCGCGGCGTAATCAAGACCACCTTCGAGGAACTTCCGCCGTCGATGCGGTAAGCGGGGCATGCACGTGATGGATGCACAGCATGTGCGCCATCGGATTGCGCGCAAGGCTGGCGCCAAATATCGTCTCGACTCCAAGAAAAAAAAGGAGACACAATGTTCATCAAGAACTGCTGGTACGTGGCCGGCTGGGCGAGCGAGGTGGGTGAGTCCACATTCCTGGCGCGCACCATTCTCGAGGTGCCGGTCGTCCTTTGGCGCGACAGCCAGGGCAGCGTCATCGCATTCGAAGACCGCTGCTGCCACCGCGGTGCGCCGCTCTCGAAAGGTCGCCGCGAGGACGATTGCGTCCGCTGCATGTACCACGGTCTCAAATTTGATGCGAGCGGCGTCTGCGTCGAGATCCCGGGTCAGGAACGTATCCCACCGACCATGCGGGTGAAGACCTTTCCAGCGGTGCAACGGTCCAAGTGGATCTGGATCTGGATGGGCGAGCCCGACCGAGCAGATCCGGAACTGATTCCGGACACCCACTGGCTCGATGACCCGGGTTGGCGGTCGCTGGAGGGCTACACGCACTACCATACGAACTACCTGTTGATCGCGGACAACCTGCTCGATCTTGCGCATCTGCCATACGTTCACCCTACGACTTTGGGTGGATCGGAAGACTACGCAGCCAACCTTCCGAAGATCGAACTCAAGGAGCGCGGCATTCACGTCACACGTTGGGCGATGAATACCCAGCCGCCGAGTTTTGTCCAGAAGGTGCGTCCATTCCCGGGAAAGGTCGATCGCTGGAACATCTACGACTTTCTGGTGCCAGGCATTTTCATCATGGATTCAGGGATGAATGCGGCGGGCAGCGGCGCCCAAGAGGGCAATCGCTCCGACGCAGCCGAGTTCCACGGCTGCCAGGCGCTCACGCCTGAAACCGAAAGCTCCACCCACTACTTCTACGCGCATCCACACAACTTCGCCATCGACCGCCCTGACGTCACCGCGTCCGTGCACCAGAGCGTGGTGGACGCATTCGAGGAAGACCGCGCCATGATCACTGCACAAGCCGCGAGCTTGGCCTTGAAAGGCGACTTCAAAATGCAGGCAATCCGCGCCGACGAGGCGCTCGGCAAGTTTCGCTGGCTAGTGTCAAAGCTGGTGAAGGAAGAAGATGCGCAGCGGATAGGCGCATCCGAGGTCAAGCCGGCTGCGAGGAACGCCCCCATTTCCCTGCCCAGTACGACGCGCGCAACGCCTTAAGCCACCTGCGCCCATTTGCCCCCGCGAGTAAAAGTAGACCAAGGGGGCGTGAACGTCGATTCGCCGCCATCTGAGGAATCGGATGTCGCCCCGTTTTCGGCAACAAGCATCGATCCCCCCTCGGCGAGGTGTGATGCGCTCAAAGGGACCCAAAGCCCTACGTCAAATGTCCAGGGCCCAGTGGGTCGCGGATTATGTCCAAAGGAACATATGCCACAACTCATCGTGAACGGCGCTCGCCTTTACTACAGATTGGAGGGTGACCCCGAGAATCCGCCTCTGGTTCTGGTGCATCCGGTCGGTTCGGACCTCAGTCTTTGGGACCAGATACTTCCCAGCCTGCTGACAGATTTTCAGGTCCTGCGCTTCGACCTCCGCGGTCACGGCGGGAGCGAGGCGACTTCTGGCGAGTACACGTTAGACCTTCTCGCCCAAGATTTGCTGCAGCTGACAAGCAAGCTGAAATTCCAGCGCTTTGCGGTTTGCGGAGTCTCAATCGGAGGCATGGCCGCCCTGAGGGCTGTGAGCTTAGAACCCGCTCGAGCCACCGCTTTGGTGATATGCAGTACCGCTTCGAGCCTTTCGCCTCCGCCCGGAGGGTGGGAGCTGCGTGCCAAGTCGGCTGTCGAAGCAGGTATGGAACCTCTCGCGACCGCAATGATCCAGCGGATGTTCAGCAGTCAGTTCCTGAGCGAGCGCCATCCCGAGGTCCATTCGGTCCGCAACGTCTTTGCGTCGATGGATCCAAACGGCTACGCGAGCGCATGCGCCGTGCTTCGGGATACCAACCTGGAATCAATCCTGCCGTCGATAGAAACTGCGACGTTGGTTGTGTCCGGCGCGCTAGATGGTCTAGTGCCGCCAGAGGTAGGTCGCGATATCGCGGAGAGGATGCCGCACGGAAGGCACGTTGTCCTACCGGGTGGGCATTTCCCTCCGCTGGAGAAACCCAAGGAGTTTGCCGACCTTCTCACCCGCTTCCTCCACACGCCGGAATCAACGCAGCCCGCTTGACCCTCGAGTTCGATCCCCTGGGGCAACACGAAGGCTAAGTCGCTTGATGTCCACTGGAAGGGAAGAACTTGGGCCCGAGAGCATGAAGATGCTGTGCTGGTGAAGAGCCCTCTCTCCTTCACAACGACATCCGACGCGCCGAGCCTTGAGAACCGGCGAGTTGACAACACCATAGCGGCGACTTCAGACCGCATCCCATATCGATAGATAGGTCCCATGCAGATCGACCACCTCATCGACGGCAAGCCGGTCGCCGGCCGCGACTATTTCCAGACCGTCAACCCCGCCACCCAGGAAGTGCTGGCCGAGGTCGCCTCGGGCGGCGAGGCCGAAGTGAACGCGGCCGTGGCCGCCGCCAAGGAGGCCTTCCCGAAATGGGCCGGCTTGCCCGCGCCCGAGCGCGCCAGGCTGATCCGCAAGCTCGGCGACCTGATCGCGAAGCACGTGCCCGAGATCGCCGAGACCGAGACCAACGACTGCGGCCAGGTCATCGCGCAGACGGGCAAGCAGCTGGTGCCGCGCGCGGCCGACAACTTCTACTACTTCGCCGAGATGTGCACGCGCGTGGACGGCCACACCTACCCGACGTCCACGCACCTGAACTACACGCTGTTCCACCCGGTGGGCGTGTGCGCGCTGATCTCGCCCTGGAACGTGCCCTTCATGACCGCCACCTGGAAGGTCGCGCCCTGCCTGGCCTTCGGCAACACGGCGGTGCTGAAGATGAGCGAGCTGTCGCCGCTGACCGCCGCGCGCCTGGGCGAGCTGGCGCTCGAGGCCGGCATCCCGGCCGGCGTGCTGAACCTGGTGCACCGCTACGGCAAGGAAGCCGGCGAGCCGCTGGTGGCGCACCCCAACGTGCGCGCGATCTCGTTCACCGGGTCGACCGCCACCGGCAACCGCATCGTGAAGAGCGCGGGCCTGAAGAAGTTCAGCATGGAGCTGGGCGGCAAGAGCCCGTTCGTGATCTTCGACGACGCCGATCTCGACCGCGCGCTCGATGCGGCGATCTTCATGATCTTCAGCAACAACGGCGAGCGCTGCACCGCCGGCTCGCGCATCCTGGTGCAGCAGTCGATCTATGCCGACTTCGCGGCAAAGTTCGCCGAGCGGGCCAGGCGCATCACGGTCGGCGACCCGCTGGACGAGAAGACCATCGTCGGCCCGATGATCTCGCAGGCGCACCTGGTCAAGGTGCGCAGCTACATCGAGCTGGGGCCGAAGGAAGGCGCGACGCTGCTGTGCGGCGGCCTCGGTGCGCCCGAGCTTGCCGACCGTGTGAAGAAGGGCAACTACGTGCTGCCCACGGTGTTCGCCGACGTCGACAACCGCATGAAGATCGCGCAGGACGAGATCTTCGGGCCGGTGGCTTGCCTGATTCCGTTCAAGGACGAAGCCGATGCGATCCGCCTGGCCAACGACATCGCCTACGGCCTGTCGAGCTACGTGTGGACCGAGAACATCGGCCGCGCGCACCGCGTCGCGGCGGCGGTCGAGGCCGGCATGTGCTTCGTCAACAGTCAGAACGTGCGCGACCTGCGCCAACCCTTCGGCGGCACCAAGGCCTCGGGCACGGGGCGCGAAGGCGGCACCTGGAGCTACGAGGTCTTCTGCGAGCCGAAGAACGTGGCGGTCTCTCTGGGCTCGCATCACATTCCCCATTGGGGCGTGGCATGAACGCCTCTCGCCGCACGCTGATCCAGGGCGTGGCCGCGCTGGCCGCCCTCCCCTCGCTGGCGCGCGCGCAGCAGGCCTGGCCTTCGCGGCCCCTGCGCATCGTGGTGCCCTTCACGCCCGGCGGCACCACCGACTTCGTCGCCCGGCTGGTCGGCGTCGAACTCGCCAAGCAGCTGGGCCAGCCCGTGGTGGTCGAGAACAAGCCCGACGCCGGCACCGTGATCGGCGTCGACGCGGTCGCCAAGTCGGCGCCCGACGGCTACGGCTTCGTCTGCGTGGCGAACAGCTTCGCGGCCAACCAGACGCTGGTCAGGAAGCTGCCCTACGACACGCTCAAGGACCTGCGCCCGGTGGCGCTGATGGGAATGTCGGAGCATGTGCTCGCAACCCATCCCACGAGCGGGCTCAAGACCCTGGCCGACCTGCGCACGCAGGCCAAGGCCCGGCCCGGCACGCTGAGCTTCGCCTCCTTCGGCAACGGCACCTCGGCCCACCTCTCGGGCGAGATGCTCAAGCTGCAGATGGGCCTGGACATGGTGCACGTGCCCTACAAGGGCCAGGGCCCGGCGCTGTCCGACCTGCTCGGCGGCCAGGTCACGGTGATGTTCGGCAACTGGCCCGAGTTCCGCGGCCAGATCCAGGCCGGCAAGCTGGTCGCGCTGGGCATGGCGACGAAACAGCGCTCGCAGTACGCGCCCGACATTCCCACACTGGCCGAACAGGGCGTGGCGATCGAATCCAATTCATGGAACGGCCTGCTGGCGCCTGCGGGCACGCCCGATGCGGTGGTGCAGCGCATGAACGCCGAGGTCAACCGCGCGCTGGCCGGACCGGCCGCGACCGAGGCCTTCCACAAGGGCGGCATCGCCTCGCTGTCGGGCACGCCCGACCAGTTCGAGGCCTTCATCCGCAGCGAGACCGCGAAGTATGGCGAGGTGATCCGCAAGGCGGGCATCACGGCCGACGCTTGAACGAAAGAGACGCGCCATGAGCCTCTACGCCATGCAGAAATTCCTGTTCGCGCTGAACCGCGAACCCGAGGTGCAGCGCCTGTACGCCGAAGGCGGCAGCGCGCGGGCCGCGTTGCTCGGCGGCTACGAGCTGAACGCCGAAGAGCGCGAGGCCATCGACGCCGGCGACATCGGCAAGCTCTATGTGCTGGGCTGCAACGGGCAACTGCTGATGCACTTCGCGCCGCTGCTGGGCATGCCCTGGGCGGACTACATCGCGGCGATGCGCGAAGGCGTGCGCAAGTACGGGCCGGTGCGCGCCGGCATCTACGCCATGACGACCTCACACGACGAAAAGGTAGCAGGCGTATGAGCCTCGTATTCGCAGGCGTGTGCAGCCACGCCCCCGGCATCACGGGCCGGGCCCACCTGGCCGACGCGGCCGTCAAGGACGAGTTCCACGCGCAGTTCCATCGCATGGGCGAGCAGTTGCGCGCGAGCCGCCCCGACGCCGTGGTCGTGATCGCGGCCGAGCACTTCGCGAACTTCTTCATGAACAACATGCCGGCCTATGCGATCGGCATGGCCGACAGCTACGAGGGACCGATCGAGGACCCCAAGTGGCTCGGCATCGAAAAGACGAAGATCCCGGGCGATGCAGCGCTGTCGCAGCGGCTGATCCGCGAGGTGATGCAGACGGTCGACGTGGCCTATGCCGAAGAGTGGAAGTTCGACCACGGGATCATCGTGCCGCTGAACTTCCTGACGCCGAAGTTCGACACCAAGGTGATCCCGGTCAACATCAATTGCCAGGGGCCGCCGCTGACGCCGCTGCACCGGGCCTGGGCCTTCGGCGAGGCCTTGCGCCGCGCCTGCGACAAGGCGCCCGAGCGCATCGCGATCATCGGCACCGGCGGCATCTCGCACTGGCCTGCCACGCCCGATTCGGGCAAGGTCAACGAGGAATGGGACCGCGTCTTCATGGAACGCTGGTGCGCCAACGACCGCGAGGCGCTGCTCTCCCAGGCCGACTACGGCGACGAGGCCACCTACCGCGAAGCCGGCCAGGGCGGCTTCGAGATCCGCACCTTCCTCACGGTGGCGGCCGCGGCGCGCGGCAAGGGCGCCATCCTTCACATGAAGGCGATTCCGATCTTCGCGGTGACCTGCACGGCGGCCACGATGGCCATCGGGTAGAACGATTTCCTATCTGGGCCGCAAGAGGCGGGCGGACTGGCCATGTCGAGTTTTCGTTTCGGCCGTCCGCCATCATCCGTCCATACCACCGTCGACCCAACACCTTGCATGGGGCGGCATTCAACTTCCGGAGATATGTAATGAAAGCAGCACTGCTCAAATCCTACGGCGGCGTCGATCAATTCTCGATCGAGGAAGTGCCGGTGCCCAGGCCCGGGCCGGGCGAAGTACTTATCAAGATTGCCGCGTCGGCTGTCAATCCGTTCGACCTCATCCTGCGGCAGGGCTTCATGTCCCAGTACATCCCTCTCCGATTGCCCGCCATTCTTGGCGGCGATGCCGCTGGCACCATCGCTGAACTGGGCGCGGGCGTCACCGGATGGGCGGTCGGAGATCCGGTCGTCGCGGACTTCGCGCCAACCGGCAATGGCGCGCATGCCGAGTATGGAGTGGTCCCCGTGAGTTCGATCGCTAAGCTGCCTGCAAGCCTCGGCTTCGAGCAGGGAGCAACCCTCGTAAAGGCGGGACTCACCGGGCGGCAGACCGTCGATGCACTCGGCCTCAAGGCCGGCGATCGCGTGCTGGTCTCCGGCGGCCTCGGCGCCGTAGGACGCGCTGCGATTCAATATCTCCACCAGATCGGGGCCGCGCCGGTGGCGGGAGTACGCCCCGAACGATTGTCCGAGGGGCGTGAACTGGCTGGTGAGGCGCTCGACATCACCATTCCACCCGCAGCGCCCGCGTTCGACTTCGCCATCAGCACCGCGGCACCCGTAGCAGGCCACCTCATCGCTTTTGTCCGCGACGGTGGCCGGGTCGCCAGCATCGTTCCTGTGCCCGAGGGTGCCAACACCGACCGCCGGGTGACCATCCTTGAGATTTATCACCGCACCGACGCCGCCACACTCGACGCAGTGCTGGACGCCGCCACGCAGGGCCTGCTCGTCATCCCGATCGCACGAAGCTTCGCCCTGGAGCAAATCGGCGAAGCTCAGACCGCGGTGGCGATTGGCGTCCAGGGAAAAATTGTCCTCAAACATTGAGACGTTCGATCCGACGGCGATCGGTCGAAACTGGTTTCCACCCAATCTTCGTCCGCCTGCAGACCGCCGTCTTCGATGTAGCGCGATGCAGCGCTTCAGGCTGAGGTCGATCGCCGCGGCAGTGGCCCCATTCGACACCTTCAATCGCTGCCCGGAGCTCACTGCTGCAGGGCATCGGCTACCTCGCGCGACCTCTTTTGCCGTGTCCGCCTTAGCTCGTCAACGGCGGACCCATCCTCAATCTGACAGGCCTCGCGCCGAAGCCATCGATTCCGTCAAGAAATCGAGCATAGCGCGCATCACGGCGCTGTTGTGCCGGCGCTGCGAGTAGGCGGCGTAGAGCCAGTTGTCCTGCCGCATGTGCTCGCGCAGGACCGGCACCAACGCTCCGCGCTCAAGGTGTGACTGCGCCAATGGTTTTGGAACGTAAGCCACGCCGGCTCCCCGCAGGGCCAGTTCGATGAGCGCGATCGGGTCGTTGCTCTCCATGCGGCTGTGTACAGCGACTTCGTATTGCCGGCCCGCGGTCTCGAAAGGCAACTGGGTCGACGGCATGGCCGCGAAGGTCAGCACGTCGTGGCGGGCCAAGTCGTCAGGCTCCCGGGGGATGCCGCGTTTGGCCCAGTAGCCGGGCGAGGCGCAGACCACCATGTCGAACTGCACGAGCCGCCGCACGATGAGGTTTATGTCATCGATGCGTCCGCCGGTGAGGTGTATGTCGATGCCCTGCGCGACCAAGTCGATATCTTCGTTGGTGAACTGCAGGCTCACGTACGCATCGGGATAGCGCTGCATGAAGCCGGCGATCACGTCCGACAACCAACCAGCGATCATGCCGTGTGGCGCGCTCATGCGCAGCCGCCCGCGCGGACTCGCGCCGTGGGCCTGCAAGTCGCTGAGGGTACTTTCGGCAATTTCCACCAGTTGTGCACTGCGCTCCAGCAGCACCTCGCCGGCATCCGTCAGACTGAGCGATCGAGTCGACCGGTTAAGCAAGCGAACGCCAGTGCGCTGCTCCAATTCGGCCACATAGCGGCTAACGGTCGCTTTGGAAAGTCCAAGCGACGTTGCAGCGCGGGAGAAGTTTCGACGAAGTGCTACTTCGCGAAATGTTTTGATGAGATCGAGACCGTCCATAAGTGGGGGAGCATTTTCGCTCCCCCGAGCTCGGTGTGGCCTCGATGTCAGCTAAACACAGGCGCCAGACCGTCCCAGCAAAGGTACTTCACCTCAAGGAATTCCTCGATGCCGTGGTGCGAACCCTCGCGCCCCAGCCCGCTCTGCTTGACGCCGCCGAACGGCGCCACTTCATTCGAGATCAATCCGCAATTGATACCGATCATGCCCGACTCGATCGCGGCCGAGGCACGCCAGATGCGGGCCGCGTCACGGCTGTAGAGATAGGCAGCAAGCCCGAACTCGGTTGCGTTGGCGATCTCAAACGCGTCCTCATCCTTCTCGAAGCGAAACAGAGGCGCCAGAGGACCGAAGGTTTCTTCGCTCGACAGTGCCATCTTGGTCGTGGCCCCGCCAACGACGGTCGGCTCAAAAAATCGGCCGCCCAACGAATGGCGCTTACCACCGTGCAGCAACGTCGCGCCCTGAGCAACGGCGTCTGCAATATGTTCCTCCACTTTCTCGACGGCCGCGTCATCAATCAGCGGGCCGAGTTGCACATCGGATTCGAGCCCATTGCCCACGCGCAATTTCCGGACACGGTCGACTAGCTTGGTGGCGAAAGCTTCGTACACGCCGGCCTGAACGAGCACACGATTGGCGCTGATACAGGCTTGGCCAGTGTTACGAAACTTGGCCGCAACGACGCCGTCTGCAGCTGCGTCCAGGTCGGCATCATCAAAGATGATGAATGGTGCGTTCCCACCCAGTTCCATCGAGCATTTTTTGATGGTGCCCGCCGCTTGCGCCAGCAACACGCGCCCGACCTCCGTTGAGCCGGTGAAGGTAATCTTGCGCACGAGTGGATGCGACGTAAGCTGATTTCCGATGTCGCGCGTGTCGTTTCCGGTCAGCACGTTGAACACGCCGGCGGGCACACCGGCACGCCGCGCCAGTTCCGCCAACGCCAAGGCTGTCAGGGGCGTCTGGCTCGCGGGCTTGACGACCATGGTGCAGCCTGCGGCCAGCGCGGGACCCGCCTTGCGCGTGATCATCGCCGCAGGAAAGTTCCAGGGCGTAATGGCCGCACAGACGCCGATCGGCTCCTTCAATGCGATGATGCGCTGGGTGTCCTTGGGCGCGGGGATCACATCTCCTCGCACCCTCTTGGCTTCCTCGGAGAACCACTGCAGGAACGACGCCGCGTACTGAACCTCGGTCCTGGCTTCGGCGAGCGGCTTGCCTTCTTCCAGCGTGATCAATGTGGCAAGGTCGTCGCCGTGGAGGATCATCAAGTCGTACCAGCGGCGCAGCACTTCGGACCGATGTTTGGCCGTGGTCCGGCGCCAGTCGAGAAAGGCGCGGTGAGCGCCCTCGATGGCCTGCGCTGTTTCCTCCTGCCTCAAGCGAGGCAGTTCGACGAGCGACTCGTTCGTCGCAGGATTGCGCAGGGTGTACTTGCCATGCGGCGTCGCTTCAATCCACTCCCCACCAACGAAAGCGGCGGAGCGGAACAGTTCGGGATCTTTGAGCAGGTTCTTCATGGTTCGCCGCATCAACCGATGCGCTTGGTTTCGAATCGAACGGGAAGGGGCGTCGCAAGCCCAGCTGAACGAGCAAGGTCGAGGATCATGCCGGCGACCACAACGTCCTGGAGCCCGGAGCCGACAGACTTGTACATCGCGATTCCGTCCTTGGCCCGCTCTGCCTTGCCTGTCATTAGCGCATTCAGGCTAACGCACTTTGCATCGGTTTCTATCCCGTCTCGCCGCGCGGCTAACATGTCTCCGGATTCCTCCAAGACCTCCTCCACGTTGTCGCAGACTATGAGTCCGGCGCGCGCAATGACGCTGCTGTCGACTTCTCGCTGATCGGGGAGCGTGGATCCGATGGAAACTACCGTCGCGTGGGGCGCCAGCCAGGCACCCTGCAGAATCGGCTTCTCGCCATAGGAACGGGCCGCTGCCAGCACGATGTCAGCGCCACTAACGGCTTCCGCCGGCGAGTCGACCGCGCGCGATCGGACACCCAGATCGGCCGCCATGCCGTTGGCGAACGCCTCGCGCTTTTCCGGCGTTGGGCTGAAGACTCGGATCTCGCTCAACTCACGGACCGCGGCAATGGCGATCGTATGCATGCGTGCTTCCAGACCGCTTCCTAGGACTGCCAGGCGGGCGGGCCCCTGCGGCGCCAGACGATCAAGAGCGGCGGCGGACGTGGCTGCCGTGCGATACGCGGTGACCAGGTTGCCGTCTACCATGGCGGCGACGGAGCCGGTAGTCGCGTCGAAGAGGACCACTACATACTCAAGCTGGCGACCGGCCGGACCGAACGCCATGCCCATCAGCTTGGCGCCGTAGTAGCGGGAACCGGGTGGCACTGCCGTCATGGTTCGCAGCGAAGCGCGCTCGGCCGTTCCTGCAGCAATGGTGCGGCGCGGAACGGCGTTTGCTCCTAAGGGGCGCGCATAGGTTTCCTGCAGGGCACGTACGGCGGGCAGCCACTGGAACACGGCGGCTGCAGTTTCAGAGGACACGAACACGGGCGTATCGGTCTCGGCGCTCACGGGGGGATTTACGTCGGAGGTCTTCATTCGAATTTCAACTTGGCGTCATGGATGACGCGTTGGTAAAGCTGGGTGTCGTGGCGCACTTGATCTGTCAGCAGGCTGGGCGATCCCGATCGAGGGAGCATGCCGAGGTCGCGAAATCGCGCCTTCAACCCATCGTTCTGGACGGCGACATTCAGCGCTTTGTTCAGCCGCTCGATCACTGCCTGCGGTGTGCCGAGTGGAGCGAACAGCCCGAGCCAAGAGGCTGTCTCCATCCCCTTCAGCCCCGCTTCTGCCACGGTGGGTACCTCCGGTATGCGAGGATCGCGCTCTGTGCCAGAGACGGCCAGGATCCTCACCTTCCCAATCTTGGCGAGCTCGATGGCAGTCGCATCAAAGGTGAGGTCCACCCGGCCCGAGGCCACTTCGGTCAATGCGCTCGAGGTGGATCGATAGGGAACATGGACAAGCTGCGTGCCGGTCAGAGACTGGAACAGTTCGCCACCCAGATGGGCCCCGCTACCCGGACCGGCACTGCCGTAGGTAAGCTTGCCGGGATTCTTTCGGGCGTAGTCGATAAACTGCTGCAGAGTTTTCACCGGCAGTTTCGAACTCACTACCAGGGCGATCGGATAGACCGAAGCAACTCCGACTGGCGCAGCTGCGGTCACGGCGTCGTACTTCACGGAGGAGTCGACCAACGGCAGGATGCCATAGGCGATGTTGGTGAGCAGCAGCGTATTTCCATCCGGCTTCGCCGCCAACACCGCAGACGTTCCGATCCGAGTGCCTCCACCTGGCCGGTTCTCCACGATCACCGATCGTCCCAGAACCTGCCCCAGTTGCTCGCAAATGACCCGGGCCCCTATATCGGTGATGCCGCCCGCTGCATACGGAACGACCACGCGGAGAACTTCGGCCGCCCCAGCAGACGACAGC
Source organism: Variovorax sp. P4_B11 (assembly GCF_056402355.1). Taxonomy (NCBI): domain Bacteria; kingdom Pseudomonadati; phylum Pseudomonadota; class Betaproteobacteria; order Burkholderiales; family Comamonadaceae; genus Variovorax; species Variovorax sp. P4_B11. Next base: position 23,483 of record NZ_JBFUHO010000028.1, on the reverse strand, counting down.
AGGAAACAGCCGATGCCGCCCAGAAATGCACGTCGTGCAAGTCTCATGGTCTTTCGCCTCAGCAAGGATGGCGCCCGACCATGAACTCGCTGTCGGGGTCAGAAGTCACCGGCAGACCGGACGCTACCAAGCCCTGTCGGAGGGGCTTTAAGAAACGATCTGGGATACGCATGGCCGGCGCTCGCAAGGGGCCGCCGTTGAATCCAGCCAGCCAGTCCTGGTACTTCCACATGGTCCTGTTCAGAACCGAAGTGCCTCCAATGTAGGCCTGCGTGGCCGCACCGTTTGCACTACGAGCAGGATTGACCTTCCAGTACAACTCCATCGCCTTCTCCCATTCGCCCGTCCGGGCTAGTTCGAATGCGCGCGGGTAATAGTTGCTCATCCACTGTGTGTTGCTGGTACCTGAGAACTGCATCTTCATCAGGCTCATGAGGGGGATGGCATCACCCTCGATGGGGCAGCTGATGACCACCTCGTCGCGGAAGTGGTGGTACATCTCGCAGATACCGGCAGGCAGCGGAAAGCCCTGTTCAGACTTGATGGCGACGATGTTCGGGCAGTCCTTGAGCAGCCGCCGGACGAACTCCACCGACATGCCCGCCGGATGGATGCGCTCGAAGCCCCATGCCGGCAACGGGAATAGCATCACGGCAAGTTTGGTGGCGTCGCACAAGCTCTTGGTGTAGTCGTAGACCTCCTGCTCCGTGGTGGGCCAAAACGTTGCCGGATACGAGAGCAGGACCATGGTGGCTCCAGCCGCTTCCGCCAGCTTGACCGCCTCGATGTTTTCCGCAAGCGAGTTGAAAGCTGCGTGGAAGAATAGGCCAAAGTCGGGTCCCGCTGTGTCCGCCGCCCATGCGGTGAACTTGGCGTTCTCTTCCGGAGTGATGGCAACTTCGGCACACAGCAGCGTGTGCTTGAAACCGAACTCCTTGGCCAGGGCGACGTCATGGCGGATCCCCTTTTCGTTCAGGTTCTTGAGGTCGGCCGAATAGCTGGGGATGGTGACGGCCGAGCAGCCGACCAGGTTTTCCCGGGCCCAGGCCCGGGCGTCTGCGCGCTTGTAAGGAAGCATGATGTCTCGCTTGTGAGTGATAGCAGCCGTGTTCGCGAAAGCCGCGCCACGGAACGCAACGAGACTTTAGATTGGTGGCGCTCAATGAGCCACGGGGCACGCGCGATAGCAGCTATGCACTCAGGCGAAACCTCAGGCGTCGGCTTCCGACAAAATTTGGGGCGCCATGGAAAGCAACAGACCTTGGATTTCGCGGGTTGCCAGCGTGTGCGGACGGTGACGTGCGACCGCGAGCACCACTGCACGTTCAAGCACGGGCTCTACGATTCGTAGCGCTACCAAGCGTGCTCGGTCGTGCGGTGCAATCGAAGGAGCAGTGATCGCATAGCCAGCAGCAGAAGCCGCGATCTCGTGCTGCAGCCGGATCGAGTTCGCCTCCGCAGCAATCCGAAGGGTCAAACCGAATTTGCGCGCCAACAGAGCCAGCCTCTCACGCAAGGGGTGGGGCTCGCCAGGGAGTACCAGCGGCAGCTTCGCAACTTCCTCGAAGCTGATTTGCTGTTGGCCAGCAAGGGCATCGCTGCTAGCGACAACGAGGCAGAGGGCGCCTTCCAAAAGGACAGGCTCATCCATGCTGGCCTCCCCACCATCGCGCAGCAGCAGCGAGAGATCCAGCCGTCCTTGGTCCAGCATTTCCTGAAGTTGCGAGCTCGACCCTTCCGTCAGGTGCAGGCGCACCTGCGGAAATTTGCTCAACACCCGTTGATACAGCGGACCCGCGAGTGCCGGCACCGTGGAAGGAAGCAGGCCAAGGCGCACGTCGCCGACGGGCACACCCCGGCTCGCGCGTACCTCGTCGGCAAAACTCTCGGATTCCGCAATCAGTAACTTGATGCGGGGATACAGGTGCTGGCCGAGCTCCGTCAGGACTACGCCGCGTCCCGTCCGGCGGAACAGGCTAGAACCGGCGTCACGCTCGAGGTGAGCGATATGCCGGCTGACGACGGATTGCGGAACGTCTACCGCCACGGCTGCGCGCGAGATCGAGCCCAGCTCCGCGACCTTGACGAAGTGGTGCCAGCCGGCGTCGATGATGGACTTCATGCCCCGATTTTCGCCGCTCCCACGGGAGCACTGTGGCCCGGCGGATGCACCCGGGCCTCTCCCGGCCCGGTTGTCACATGGGCTGGCCCAAGTACTGGTAGGTCTGCAGCAGGAGTGCGGCAGACCTCTGTGGATTCGGCACCGGCTCCTGCTCATACTTGCACAGTTGCAAAGACGCGTTCCATACGGTCGACACACGCTCGAACCGTCGCTCCGAATAGGCAACCAGAGCCTCCTCAAGGTCGAGCCGGTGCTTGACGCATTGTGCGAGGATCACGGCATCCTCGATTGCCATGCCGCCGCCGGAAGTCATCTGCGGGGTTGGCGAATGCGCTGAGTCGCCTAGCAACACGATCCGGCCGCGGTGCCACGGTTTTGGCAAGAGCGTGATGTCGTAGGGGCGGACCAGGACCTGCTGGGGCTTGGTGACCTGTGCCAGTGCGTCCTGAATCACCGGAGCCGTGAAGCCTGCCAGGCGCTCGCGCACGAGGACGTCCAGTTGGTCATCCGGCCAATGCAGGTGCTCTGCGCTGTTCTCGAGGAAGAACAGGTAGCACGTCTCCTTGGAAGTCGGCAGCGCGCCTACGGCGCGCTTGCCGTCGGCGGAGCGGTAAAGACAGAAACCATCGACCTCGGGCGGCCGCGGCGCATTGAAACGCCAGACACTTTGCCCTGCGAACCAAACCCGATGTTCGGGCCCAAAGAATTTGTCCCGCAGCTTCGAGTACGCTCCGTCTGCGGCCACCACCAAATCGTACTCAGCTTCGCGGCCATCAGAGAAAACGACTTCCACATGGCCGCCGCGGTCGAGCACCGAGTCGGCAGTGATGCCGCGCTCCATCCTCGCTCCCGCCTCGCTGGCCGCGGTCTCCAGGATGCGGGCAAGCTCCGGTCGGCGTATGCCAATGCCGGGGGGGGTCGGATTCGACATGAGCAGGTTGCCCGAGGCGTCGTGCTGCTTGAACACCTCGAACTTCAGCCCGCTGTCCAGGCACGGCTCAGCCAGCCCGATCTCCGAAAGTGCGCGCATTGTGTTGTGAAGCAGGCAAATTCCGGAGCCGACGGTTGATCTGGCCGGCTGGATGTCAATGCAATGCGTCTCCACGCCAGCGCGGGCCAACGTGTAGGCGCTCGTCGCGCCGCCAATGCCGCTTCCGACAACAAGCACCCGTTTGGTTTTGTTCATGAGGGATCTCCTATCTCAGTTATTGATCGAAGCAGGGATCGGAGCGCTGGGCGCAACGGGCGCCACGCTGCTTTTCCGAAGCTGCAGGTAGAAGCAGAAGGCAATGGCATCAATGGCCACGGCCGCCCAGCCGATGGCGCCGTAGCCGAAGAACTTGACGAGGGTGCCGCCAAGAACAGGACCGATGGCCGAACCAATCATCAGCATGGCGGGCGTCGCCGAAACGGCCCGACCCGACGGATCCAGCCTCGCCAGCACGCCGAAGGTGAAGATGTGGGTGAAGATCACCGCGGACACAAAGAAAGCACCCGCCGTTGCATAAAGGGCAAAAGTCGTGCTTGAAACCAGCGCCACTGCCAGGGTCGCCTGCGCCAACGCACCACCAAGCACGACCTTTCGAGCATCCAGCTTGTGCTGCAGTAGTGCGGCGACTGCGCCAGGTGCGAGGTTCACGACCCCGACGGCAATGAGCACGAGTTGCAGATTGGAAGGCGTAAACCCCCGGTCGGCGCCCATGCGTTCAAGGAAGCTGAACACCATCGCCTGTGTCACATTCATCAGGCCGATGCCGATCATGGCGCACCACGCAGCCCTGGGTAGCGCGGCCGGTACCAATTCGTGAACGGCGGAATCGCTGCGAGTAGTCTGCACGTTTGGAAAAGCCACCGCCGTGATCACGCACGCCGCGAGCATGATGCCGCCGAAAATGCCAAAGAGCCCTGCCCCTCCGACCGACGCGATGATCTGAGGTGCGGCTGCCATATAGGCAACGCCGAATACTCCTACCCCTACCTGCATGAAGCCGAACATCCGATGCGGGTTGCGCGTGAGAGCGACCGTGCCATGCGTAATGCTCAATCCGGCGCCGGTGGCCAGCCCGCCCAGCGCATGCAGAAATGCGAGCGTTTCGAACTGGCTAGTGCGCATACAGGCCAGGAACGCGGCTCCCGAAACTGCGTAGGCAACGGGGACCATCCAGCGGCGGCCGCGCAAGCGATTGAAGCGCGGTGCCAGGATCAAGCTCGCTACGACGCCACCCGCGAGGAACAATGTCGCGAGTGCGCCCGCTTGCTGGGGGTCAAAGCCGTAGCGCGCGATGAGCGTACCTACCCAAACGGGCAGCGCGACAATGTCCACCATTCCCGCGCAATGCGCGGCCATGAGCGCGATACGGGCGCGCGGTTTATCTGTCGCATTCATATTGCGGTCCTCTCAAGCACTTTGTCCCCAATTGGCGTGTGGTGAGTCGATCCACAGCGCCCCTTCGTCGTCGCGATGCACCACAACAGGCGTTAGCGCTTGCCCCATGCACGGTCCCTTCGTGCAGACGCCTGATTCGATGTCAAACACGGCGCCATGCCCATAGCAAACTATTGAGCTACCGTCGGCGCTCAAGTAAGCATCCTTGCGCCAAGCCAGAGGCGCGCCATCCACATGGGGGCAGCTGTCGAGCCACCCCAGTACCCGACTCCCGCGCCGGACCACAAACATGGCCTTGCTCGAAGTACCAGCAGGAACGAAGCCGCGCGACGTTCCATCGACGAGCTCTTCGAACCTGCACAGGTACGTCCGCATCCCTTGCCCTAGTGGGACTCGCCGGGTGGTGGCGGGCCACCCGGCGCCCACTTCTCGCGGTGCTGGAACAAGAAGATCTGCGATTCGTCGACCTGCATGGGCGCTTCTCGAGCCACCCAGGTTTCATCGTGTAGGTCCATGTCCGCGTCGTACTCCACATGACAGCCCACTGGGGCGTTGAAGTACCAGAACCAGTTGGACCCAAACTTGTGGCGCCCCGGGCCCCAGAAGCTCTGGTAGCCCTTGGCGACGAACCTGGAGCCGCTCTGCAGCACTGCGGTCGGACCCGAGAGGTGGAACGTGAAGTGCTCGACGCCCTTCATAAAAGCCGGCGTCTGGATCAGAAAGAGCGTGTGGTGGTCCAGCGTCCCTGCGGGCTGCAGAAAGCTGCCGGCATCGGTAAACCGGTCGGTGCAACGGAAGCCCAGCCGTTCCACGTAGAACTTGGCGGCCTTGGCTTGGTCAGGCACGAAATACACCACGTGCGAGAGTGTCAGGGGCCGGTGCTCTGCATCCGCGTTCGCACCCAGGACATTCGGCGCACGGGCGGGCTTGCTCCCGGGCGAGTTCGATGCTTCGCCGGGCGCGTCGATCTTGCCCCGCACCGAAATCTGGAATCCGAGCACGAAGCCCATATCGTCACAGGCTTCGATGGAGCCGTCGTGCAAGCGCTTCACTTCCCGGTCGCGGCCAAGCTCCTCGGCGATGGCGTCCAACGTCTGGCGATCCGCGACGCCGTAGATCGTCTTGCGCAGCATAGTTGCAGTCTCCATCGGCGCGGGCAATGAAGCATCGTCCCGGCGCGCGATGACGATGGAAGTGCCGTCGACGGCCTCAAAGCGCCCACCGGAATCACTGACGCCGACCGGCGTCAGTCCGTAGTCCGTGAAGAACTGAATGCAGGCCGGGACGTCATCGACGCCAAAGACCAGAGAGTCAGGTCCGAGGATGTTCATCCTTGCTTCCTTTTCGAGAGTTAGAAGTCTGCCTAGCGGTCAGAGTGTTGAACCGCGAACGCAGCAATACTAGACGCATCGTTTCGATATTGATTAGGGATAAACCCTTGTGAACAGCACCTGGTGCCTCAGCTGTATCGCCCTGTTTCCATTGAAGAAGCGACGCCCCCCGGGATGGCCACGGCATAGGTGGTTTCCCGATAGTTTCAATACGACTCGTCTTGTAATAATCGCAGCCTATCGGGCGCAGATTTGCCAGGACGCTCAAACTTCGGAGACAACCCCATGACGATCTCGAGACGGCAGGTGCTTGGCACTGGCGCCGCGATGCTTATGACAACGCTCGCGGGCCAAGCGGGCGCGCAGGACTACCCTAACAAGCCAGTGCGCATCGTGGTCGCGAACCCGCCCGGGTCGGGCCTAGACGCCGATTCGCGTTTCTGGGCGGCGGGGCTGACATCGCTGCTGGGACAGTCGGTGCTCGTCGACAATCGCCCGGGAGGGGCTACGACCATAGGCACGTCGCTGGTCGCGAAGTCACCCCCTGACGGCTATACCCTGCTCGTCGGCATACCGAGTTCGCTGTGCTACATGTCCGAGCTGTACACGAAGCTTCCATACAACCCCGCCGATTTCGAAGCCATCAGCCAACTCACCACCCTGCGTAGTGTGGTCGTCGCCAATCCAAGCCTGCCAGCCAATAATGCAGCCGAGCTCGTGAAGTTGGCCAAGGCCAAGCCCGGAAGCATTGCTGTTGGAACGGTCGGAATAGGCACTTTCCAGCACTTGCTAGGCGAGTGGTTTGGAGCGATCACGGGAACGAGCTATCAGTTCGTCCCCTACAACACGACCAGTCCATACACGGCGCTGCTCGGAGGCGAGACGCAAGTGATGTTCGACGCACTTGCGGCTTCGATGAGTAACATCCAGGCGGGTAGGTTGAAGGCGTTGGCGGTCACGGGGAAGGGACGCCATCCTCTGCTTCCGAACGTGCCGACATTTGAAGAATTGGGTATCCACGAATACGACGCGGCAACTTGGTTCGGCCTTATGGCCCCCGCAGGAACCCCGAAGCCAATTTTGGACAGGCTGGCAGCAGCTTGCGCCGCGTTGGCACGCAAGCCGGAGGTCATCCAGAGGTATCACGACTACGGTGGCGAGCCCGTCGGGAGCACGCCGGCGGAGTTCTCTGCTTACATCCGCTCAGAGCGGGCCAAGTGGGTTCCGGTGGTTAAGCGCTCCGGAATCAAGCTTGAGTTGACCTGACAACGAGAACGCGTTCGTCCTATGCCTACGCTACGAGTCCTTTGGTTCGTTCCTCCGCCCGTGGTCGATGTTGCCCATGTGTTGAAGGTCGCGACAGACGTAACGCTTCAAGCGGCGCGCAACCCGTCGTCCGATGCGCAGTTCGAGGCCTTGGCGTCCGGCGAGGCGGATGCAGTCGTCACGGCCATAGACAACGTAATGGACTGGAACCTGCGCGAGGGACCCCAGGACTTTCGCGTTGTGGCGCAACTTGAGCGCACGACCCCCTTGACTATCGTCGGACAGCGAGGTCGCACTTCGCTCGAGCATCTGCGTGGCGCCACCATTCTGGTTGATGCGCCGCGCAATGGATTCATTGTGGCCTTGCGCGCCATGCTGGCCGACGCGGGCATTGGTGCTGACAGCTACGCGCTGGAACCCGTCGGTGGGGTAAAGGAAAGACACGACGCCATCATCGCAGGGCGTGGCGATGCCACATTGCTAGGGCCTCCTTTCGACGCGATGGCCGTCGAGGCGGGTCTCACCCGCATCGGGACTGTTCAGCAGTGCTACCCGGCATTTCCGGGTCAGGGCCTCGTCGTGAGCGCGGCTGCGATAGAGCGACTGCGCCCCACACTTTCAGCCTGGCTGCGCAGCCTCGAGAGCGCGCGCCAAAGCATGGAGGAAGTGCCTGAGGCTGCACAGCAAGCGTTGACGCTTGCTGGCTTCTTCGCTCCAGCCGTGGACGCCATGCTTGGCAGTACGCCGGCCTCTCTTTTGCCTGACCGGGTCGGCATCGAGCTGCTCATCGAGCAGCGCCGCCGCGCCGGCCTGCCTGGTGCCGCCACTACCTACGAGCGGCTGGTTGAGAGCTCCCTGCTCGAGCGCTGACGCGCGCGGGTACGCCAGATCGAAACCGTTTTCCCGTGGCCGATTCACTGCTGGACCTGCGCCTTTTCGTTGCCGTTGTCGCCGGCCAGACAACGTTCACTCTGGGGCGTGCGGCCATCTGCAAACAGTTCATCGACAACGGCACCTTGGTACCTCTTGCGGTGCGCGGACGCCCTCGGTCGCCCTTTTACCCGCACGTGCCGACCCTTACCGAACTCGGTGTGGTGGGCTTCCAGAATCCTGTGTGGTGCGGAATGTTCGCCGCCCGTGGAACGCCACCTAATGCCGTCACCGCGATGGCGAATGCCTTGCGTGAATGCGCCACGACCCCGGCGCTGCAGGCACGTTTGCACCAGGCGTTCAACGTCTCTGCGGCAATGGACCAGAAACAGTTCGCTCGCTTGGCACGAGACGCCGCGGACATCGACGGCGTCATGTTTCGCGCCGCGGGCATCCACATGGATGGCTGAATTAAAAGGGCACCCGAAATGTTCGAGCCTTTTCCCGGTAACTACGTCTGGAACCTGTCCATCAATCTCGCACTGATGGCGGGCGGCAACCATGGCGAGTTGGACGAAGCCTGTCGCCCCGCTCGCGAAGCGGCGGGCCGCAACGAAGACGCCAACAGCGCCCTTCTCTTCGACTCGTGGATCGCGGTCGCCAACAAAGTCATCGGGATGGCGGAACGCGACATGGCGAAGGGACGCCGCCTCTCGGCCGGCATCAAGCTCCAGCGAGCTTCGGGGTACCTGCTCGCTGCTGAGCGCATGCAAAGCCGTGACTACGAGCCGCGGCGCAGGGCCTATGACGAAGGCCTGCGATATTTCCGCCTCGGACTGGAACTACAGCAAGACGACACCGAGTTCGTGGAGATCCCATATGAGGGGCGGCAGTTCCCGGCGCTGTTCGTAAAGGCGCCACGCGAGATCGACGGACGCCCAAGGCCCTGCGTTGTCTGTTGCAACGGTCTCGATTCGATGAAGGAGCAGGCCTGGCTGGTCGGCTTGGCTCAAGCGTTCGCGCTCCGCGGAATCTCGACTCTGCTCGTGGACCAACCCGGCTCCGGCGAAGCCCTCCGCAGGTTCAAGCTGCCGGGACGCCATGACTCGGAAGCCTGGGCGGCGCCGGCCTACGACTACCTCCTCACACGAAGCGATGTCGACCACGCCCGTATCGGCATGGTCGGGGGCTCGCTTGGCGGCTATTTCGCCCCGCGTGCCGTAGCAATGGATCCGCGCTACAAACTGTGCGCGGTGCTAGGGGCGAATGGCAACTGGGGCGAGGTACAGAAGCGCCGTCTGGCCCGAGAAGGCGATCGACCCGTTCCTCACTACTGGGAACACGTGATGTGGGCTTTCGGCAAAGCGTCGATCGATGAGTTCATGGCATGGGCGCCCTGTATGAATCTCGCCGGCGTCGTCGAGAAGATCCGCGTTCCCTTCCTCATCACCCACGCCGCCGGAGATCGGCAGATCCCCGTCGATTACGCGCAGCAGTCCTACGACGCGGCGACGAACAGCCCCAAGCGGGAACTTTTCGTCACGACGAAGGACGACCTCGAAGTAGAGCACTTCGGCGCCGACAACGGAACGGTGGCCCGGGACTACATCGCGGACTGGCTCCGCGAGACGTTCGCAGAGATGTGAAGCCAAGCCTGCCAAACAACAACCGGCCAATCGCCAGACAGGAGACAGATTCCATGACAACATCGCCCGATAGCGGAGCGAATCGGCTCCGCACGAGCCCGCGCGACTGGGCGCTTTTTCATTCCCGGCGCTCGATGCTGTTGGCCGCCGCCTGCATGGCTGCAACGGTGGGCCACACGCAGACACGACGGGACGGCACCTATCCGACCCGCCCCATCCACCTGATCGCCCATGATTCCGCCTGGCGGCCCGACGGACTTCGCCGCGCGGGCGCTTGCCAACAGCCTCGCCCGCGAACTCGGGCAACCGATCGTCGTCGAGAACCGCCCTGGCGCGGCCGGAACGCTGGGAACAGCCTTGGTCCAGCAAGCGCCGCCAGATGGCTATTCACTCGTTATGTCAACGCTCTCGACGCAGATCACCGGCCCGCTCCTCGTGCCCAAGCCGCCGTTCGACGGCGTCAAGGACTTCACGGCGATTGGCGGCTTCATGCGCATGACGGTCGTGCTACTGGTGAGCCAAAGTGTTCCCGTGGGCAGCTTCAAGGAGTTTGTGGCGTATGCCCAGCAGCGCCCGGACAAGCTGAACTATGGCACGCCGGGTATCGGAAGCGCTCCCCATCTTGTGACGGAGTTGATCAAGGATCGCACTGGCATTCAGATCACCCACATAGCCTACAAGGGCGGCGCGCCCATGCTGCAGGCACTTGTCAGTGACGAGGTGCAGTTGGCAGTCGGGGACCTGACGACCTCTATGGCCTGGATCAAGGCCGGCAAGGTGAAGCCGCTGGCAGTCCTCTCAGCGCAGAGATCTTCCTTGCTCCCGGTAGTGCCGACGCTTCTTGAAGAAGGCGTACTCGATGCTCCCGCAGATTTCTGGATCGGCCTGGCTGGCCCTGCGGGCATGCCGCCCGCTATCACTTCTCAGCTTCACGCGGCGCTGGGAAAAGTTCTCGACCAACCGGACATGCGCGAGTTTTTCGCCAAAAGCGGCGCCGAACCCTCGGCCACCAGCCCGAGAGAACTGCGGGACCTCTGGGCGATGGAACAGCAGCGATGGGCCGACGTCATCCGTACCAAGCACATCCGCGCAGAATGAGTTGTCGTATTGGAGCGAACGTGCCTACCCTGCGTCGACGTGCACCCAACCCGGCGCTCCAGACTCTGGCGCTAATTTTTAACGCGGCCTAGGCGACCGCTGCCAGAGTGCGGGGCCTGTCAGGCGGGAAGGTCGAAAACCGCGGACGCAGCTTCGCCTCGAAGGCGCAGACATCTCGTCCCCACAGCCCTGTATTCGATTTCAAAGGCCACTGCCTGCCGGGAGGCGCGACGTGAAAGCGCCGCCGCGCGCAGCAGCTCAAGCGAGCTTGCGCTTCTTGGCCGGCACTACAGCAGCGTCAACGTTGGTGGGAGCCAGCATCAGCATGATTGCGGCGCAGTGCTCATCAGCGAACTTCTTGTCCAATGGCAGATGCCGCATGAGCAAGCGAAAATAGATCGGCGCGTAGAGAATGTCCATCTGCAACTCCGAATCCTGATCGCTACGGATTTCGCCACGGCGGCGCGCTTCCTCGAGCACTTCGCGAACAACCGCTCGCCGACCGTACCAAAAGCGTTCGCGGAACTCGCGCAGCACATCGGGGTCGCTCTGCCCCTCGGCCATGATCTGCGAAACGATGCGCCCTGACCAGCCGCCGTACTCTTCAATGAGCAGGTGAACATGGCGCGTGAGAGCCTCTCGCGGGCTCTCGACCCTTGGCATGGGCGTGTGACTCACGTGGGTGTGCAGAAATGCTTCGATGACCACCGCGGCCTTCGAACTCCACCACCTGTAGATGGTCGCCTTGCCAACTCCCGCCTCGCGTGCGATCGACTCGATCGAGATCTGCTGCACGGGCGTCGTCTCAAGAAGCTTCAGCGTGGCCTCCAGGATGGCAGTGCGCGACGCATCGCTGCGCGCACGTCCGGGAGACCGCGCGCGGGGCGCGGAAAGACCCGGTGCGGCGGCCAGTTTCGCTGCGGCGGAGCGGCGACGAGCCGTCGCTGCGGTCCCTTGGGGAGTGGTTTTGGTAGGCACGGAAATCCCGGTGGCTATTTCGTAGGCTTCATTATCTGGGCGCCTTGCCATAGAAGCGTTATCCTGCCATGAAAAATGCCACCTCTCCACTTTGGGTGGGTGATTGTCAACCCTAGAACGCCATCAAGTCGCGAGCAACCCTCACGGGCCCTTGGAAGTGCTTTCGCACGCCTTCGATGAAGATCGAATCTGGCTCCTCACGTCCGGGTATCAGGTGCGTCAGCACGACCTCCTTGACGCCGGCATCCCGAGCCAGTCGGCCAACATCTTCGGCCGTGGTGTGGTCTTGCACCATGTGCTGGTAGAGGCCCTGTGCAAGCACCGGCGGAAGCTCCCGCTGCAACAACTGTTCGATGGATGGCAGGTCCACGACTTCATGGAACAGGATGTCCGCGCCGCGAGCAAACTCTGTCATGGCAGGACACCTGCCGGTGTCGCCACTGAAGACGATCACCCGGTCCGGGGTCTGGAAGCGGAATGCAAATGACTTGTCGTCTCCGCGCTGGCCGCCTGCCGGATCCGGATGGAAGTGACAGTTTTCCACGGCCGTGACGGTGACAACGTCGTCCTTGACAACGAGACCGGAACCTTTGATGTCGTGAGCCTTGAACATGTCCTCAGGTCGACGAAGGCCCTTGGCATCAGCCATGCGGATACGGGCATTTGGGGCAAAGTACTGCAGAAACCCGCCTAGCATGCGTTCAGTACCCGCTGGTCCCCACACGTGAATGTCCGCCCGACGACCGGTGCTCCACGCGAGCCCCATGAGCGTTCCCCAGTCGGCATTGTGATCATCGTGGTTGTGCGTGATGAAGATGTTATCCACCTTCCTCACATCCAATCCCGCGGCTAGCAACTGGCGTCCAACGCCGTTCCCTGCATCCACCAGATACACACGGTCCACGACCACGACAGCGTTGGCGGGCTGAGCGCGTTCCAAAGATAGCACGGGCCCACCGACCGTACCGAGCGTGAAAACGCGCGTCTGTGCAGTCGCAGCAACGCTGGCGAAGGTCAGGATCGTCGCAACGAGGGCCGAGCGCAGTTGTTGTGTTTTCACTTGAAACCGGCTTCGGCGTTGGCATCCAGGTCGAGCAAAACGAAAGCCATCCGGCAGGGCTTGCCGGAGCGGTTCGCCCAGCTGTGGTTGGTCGCGCGCTGGATCAGAATGTCGCCGGCGCGCATGAGCGTCTCGCCTTCATCCATGAGGGCATGGATCTCGCCCTCCAGGACAATTGCATAGTCAAGGGAGTGCGTCTTGTGAAACCAGAAGTGGCGGGCCTCGGCCTTGTCCCGCACCCCATGCTCGTCGAGGAACTGCGCCAGTTTCTCCGGCTTGTAGCTCTCATCGGGCGGGAAATCGACCACGCGAAGCAGAGAGCCCCCCTTGGAATGAAAGGCGAACGTTTGGCCGGCGGGGGCCGGATCAGGACCGGGCGCACTGGCTTCACCGGTCACCCAAAGCACGTGAGCAAGCGGGGTGTGCGGGTTCGTGGTGTGGTTCGGCGCCGGTCCATCCGACACGAAGACGGATTTGCCGCGCTCGTTCTCGCCGGTGACGATGCGACGCACCGGCCGCGGGTGTGCGGTGGCTTGCTCGTGTTGTTTCTCGATCGTAGCTTCAGTATTCACGCCCAGATTCCTTTTATGGCGGTATTTCGGATAGCTTGGTCTAGCGCGAACTGCGCAATCACACTGGCTTGGACACCGGCCTCGGCGTCAAGGGCCCGACGCACAAGTTGCGCTGGCTGCCAAGACCTTCGATGGACGACTCCATTACGTCACCATCCCGAAGGAATCGGTTGTAGTGAGTGCCGTTCCCTGCAGGGGATCCAGTCGCGATGAGGTCACCAGGCCAGAGTTGGACATGCGAGGTGATGTACTCGATCTGCCGCGCCACGTCGAACAGCATGTCGGCGGTGGATTCGTCCTGCATGGTCTTGCCATTCAGCTTCAGTGTGATGCGCAGATCCTGCGCGTTGTGCACGAAGCAGCTAGGTACGAGGACAGGGCCGAACGGCATGAAGGTTGGGGCAGACTTGGACCTCAGCCAATCGGTCCCCAGCATCTTGTAGTCCGTGCGCGCGATAAGGTCGCGCGCAGACACGTCGTTCACGATCGCATAGCCGGCGACGTAGTCCAGCGCCCGCTCTCGGCCCACGTCTCGAGCCGGGCGGCCAATGATGACTGCAAGTTCCAATTCCCAATCGGGCTTGAGGGTGGTTGCAGGAATCACGACGGGATCGAAGGCTCCCGTGATGGCCGAAGGCAACTTTGGGAAGACGTAGGGCTCGCCGTGTGCCGCCCGCTCGTCCATCATGTCTTCGGCCCATTTGCGCAGCGCCGGCCCCTCGAGCCCCGGCGGTCCCACGCCCATGTCCAGCGTGAGGTCGACCACATGCTTGCGGTAGTTGGCGCCAGTGCAAAGCACCTGCCGGGGCAGATCCACCGGGGGATGAACCCGCAGTTCCGACATGGGCAGCTCGCAAGGATGCTGCGCGGGCAAACCCTCCCTCAGCGCGCGCAGCGCAACCAGGTTGGGGTCCCAGTCCTGGAGCAGTTCCAGCACCGCAGCCTTCGCAGACCATTTGGCTCCGCAACCGACTGCCGCCTCATGCAGCGCATGCAAGGGCAGCACGCGATTGTCGATGCACATGGCGGCAAAGCGTTCGCCGCCAGCGCTCGAAAAGGTCCCGAGGGAGAATGTCATCATGGGCTGCTTACATGAAGGGCTTGCGCGGTGTCGGCCACCAGGTGTCTTGCTCGCGAGTGCCCATGCGATTGCGCAGCACGCCCACGCCTGCGACCTCCAGTTCAACGACGTCGCCGGGGTTGAGGCTGCGGCCGAGCTCGAGCGCCGAGCCATTTCCCATCGTCCCTGAACCGATCACATCGCCCGGCTGCACATGGTCGCCCAGCGACACGTAGGCGATCAGTTCTTCGACGCTCCAGAGCATCTCAGAGCTGTCGCCCTCGCCCCATGTCTCGCCATTCACTCGAACGGACATACGGATGCGGTTGAGGTCAGGGAATTCATCGATCGTCGTGATCCACGGGCCGATGCCATAAGCAAAGTCCTTGCTCTTGGTAGGGCCCATCCCAATCGCGAACTCGTTGGCCTGCAGATCGCGAGCCGAGAAGTCATTGAAGATCGTTACGCCGAACAGGTGCGAGCGTGCGGTGTCGGGGGTGATATTGTGGGCGGTACGGCCCATGACCCACCCAATCTCCAGTTCGTAGTCCATCTTGTCGGCACGGGCCGGCCACGGCACCTCGGCTTCGTGGCCGATCACCGTCCAGGGTGAGCCCTTGAAGTACCCAGGCACCTGCAGCAACGCCGGCGCAGGCGTCAGCTTCATTCGCTCATGAAACTGCCGAATGTGCTTCACGAAGGTCAGACCGTCCCGCACGACGGAGGGATCGCAAGCGGCAGCCCACTTCAGACCTTCCATTGGCGTTGAGGCATCGTCCCCGTGCCGGATCGTAGCTTCGTGGGCCGTCTCAAGGAATTCCTCTCCAAGAGCAATCGCTGCGGACATGCTTTGGGGGAAAACGGCTGAAGCGAACCGCAGGGCGGCCTCGCGACTCGCTCCGCGCGACTGCTGCCTCAAGATCTCCGCAGCGCGCAGGTCGATCACGCGAGATTGCTCCGGCTGCACCAAACAGATACGTTGAACCGGGCCATCGAGCCCCTGCAACACAAATCTTCCGAGTTTCACTTCGACTCCTAGGGGTAAACAATTGCGATACTGTACGTCTCGTTTCTACGCGTTCAGTTCGGTGTTTACCCTATGAAGACGGAGCACGATTCGCGGGCTCCAACAATTGACTTGCTTGCGGATGCGCCTTATAGTTTATTCGATACGCCTCGTATCACATATACCGGGTATGCGCAGTCCTCTGCTGCTCTGGCCCACCCCCCACTTCTCAACCTCTGGCAGTCATCACATGAGCAAGCGTCTTCCCGTCATCATCTCCTGCGCCTTGACCGGCGCCGCAGACACCCGGGCGAAGAATCCCGCCGTTCCCGCGTCGCCTCAGGAAATTGCGGACCAGGCCATCGACGCCGCGCACGCCGGTGCATCCATCGTCCACATCCACGTGAGGGACCCAGCGACGGGCAACGCATCCACCAAGTTCGGCTACTACGAGGAAGTTGTCCAGCGCATTCGCGCCTCCCGCTGCGATGTACTGATCAACCTTACGACCGGGCCAGGAACGATGCTGACGGTACCCACCGATGCACCGTTTCGAGTGGAGCCAATCCCCAACGCCGAATTGATGACGCCGAGCGAACGGGTTGCGCACGTCGTCAGCCTCAAGCCGGACATCTGCAGTTTGGACGTCGCCACCATGAGCTTTGGCGATGCGGTTTTCGTCAATCCACCCAACCACCTGCGCGAAATGGCGGCGGACATTCACGCATCCGGTGTCACCATGGAGCTAGAGGTGTTCGACTTCGGCCATGCCCGTCTGGCAAGTCACCTCATCGCAACCGGCGCTATTCCGAAGAGCGCCTACTTCCAGCTGTGTATGTCTGTCCCCTGGGGCGCACCTGCCACGCCAACGGTCTTGGCCGAGATGCAGCGGCTACTACCGCCAGGCGCTCATTGGAGCGCCTTTGGCGTCGGCCCAGACCAGTTTCCAATGGTCGCGCTGGCCTCCATCCTCGGAGGCCACGTACGGGTGGGCCTCGAGGACAACCTGTACGTATCTCCGGGAAAACTCGCGCGCGACAACGCGGAGCTCGTTGCCAAGGCTTCTCGGATCATCGAAGACCTCGGGTACCAAGTCGCCACACCCGACAACGCACGTACGACCCTGTTGGGTTAAATCAGGATTGCAGCGCGATGTCGGATACCAATTTGGCTTTAGACAATCCCACCCGTGCCTTCATGGCAGACGCGACGGCAGCGGGAGGTAGGAACGTTTCGCTGGACATCAATCCCGCACTGGCCAGTATGTCGGCCCTGCTGGTAGAAAGTGAAGGTGGCGAACTCGTCTTCAGATTCACTGCTCCGCAAGGCTCCACTCAGGGCAATGGCGTGGTGGGCGGGGGAACCTTGGCCAACATGCTGGACTTGGCGATGGCCATGGCAGTGCTGGCCCGACTGAAACCGGGCCACACATGCTCGACCATCAGCTTGACGGTGAACATGCAGAGCGCGGGCCAGCAGGGTCATTTTTTCGCCGTCGCGCGAGTCGACAGGGTGGGGCGGCAAATTGCCTTCGCAGAGGCCCGGCTTTTTGACGCTGAGCGCTCGCGCCTCATCGCGAATGCGACCTCCTCGCTTGCTGTGGTTCCCATGCGGCCGTGAGAGACGCGGCGCACCCCAGCGGCAAATAATCAAGAGTCATCTGGGCCAGTGGTCGGGGTAATCTTCAAAAGTTCGCTTCACCAGTTCCCGAATCCAAACAACGGCAGGATCATGGTGAAAGCGAGGATGCCAATGCTGATTGAGGGCGTATGGCGCCAGCTCCACGGGTGCCTGAACGACACGCACCGTGCCGTAGCGTTGAAAGACGTTGGCCAACTCGAGGGGGACGGTGGCGATCAGATCTGGCTCCTGCTCCAACAGCAACGGCACGGTCAAAAAGTGAGGCGTCGCCAGGAATATCGTGCGCTTGAT
This sequence comes from Variovorax sp. P4_B11, assembly GCF_056402355.1. Lineage (NCBI taxonomy): Bacteria > Pseudomonadati > Pseudomonadota > Betaproteobacteria > Burkholderiales > Comamonadaceae > Variovorax > Variovorax sp. P4_B11. The sequence goes on along the minus strand of NZ_JBFUHO010000028.1, from coordinate 6,156 downwards.
GCCCTGCTCCTCGAGCGCGTTGTCGTAGGGATCGCCAGGCCTTCCGGCGAGCGATACGACCACATGTGGCATCTGCTCGAATTGCTGCAACGTCAGCCGTTGCCCAACGCTTCTGTTGCGGGCACTCACGATCGTCACCAACGAGTGCATGAACAAGCGCTGCCGATAAAGACCTTCGGGCGCGGTTCGGATCGAGCCGAGCGCGAGATCTGCCTCTCCGGAGGAAAGCAGTCCTTCAATTTGCTCGGACGGAACCTGCAAGGTCCGAACTCGACAGTCAGGAGCGAGAACTCGGAACTGGTTCAGCAACGGGGGCAGGAATACAAGCTCGCCCATGTCCGTCATGCAAAGCGTAAACGTTCTGCGCGAGGTGGCCGGATCGAAGGCCGCCTCAGACAGGATACGCTGCCTGATGGCCGCGACGACGTCTACGACCGCGGCTTTCAACGCTTCCGCCTTTCGGGTAGGAACCATGCCCTCGGGCGCCTTAACAAACAGCGGGTCGTCGAAAAATTCCCGCAGCCTGTTCAAGGCGTGACTGATGGCGCTTTGAGTGACCCCCACCCCCTCGGCGGCACGTGTAACGCTCTGCTCGCGCAACAACGCGTCAAAGATCGTCAGGAGATTGAGGTCCAGGTGCTTGAAGCGGGCATCGTTTGTCGACATGGAGGCAGTTAAGGTTCAGGGTGCGCAAAGAATGAACACTGTTCATTTTCGATATGAGCGCCATGAGGTTGACTCATTTCGAGCCCAATCGTATCGTTATTGCTCGCCCGCGCAAGTCGGGCTTCACAGGAGACAAGCAATGTTTATAAAGAACACTTGGTACGTCGCGGCATGGGACAACGAAGTCCAGCCGGACGGGCTCTTCGCGCGCACGATCATCGGCGTCCCTATCCTGATGTACCGTACCTCCGACGGCAAGCTGGTTGCCATGGAAGATCGTTGCTGCCATCGAGGAGCACCGCTCTCTGTGGGCAAGCGCGAGGGCGATTGCGTCCGTTGCATGTACCACGGCCTTAAATTCGATTCGACCGGCCGATGCATCGAGGCGCCTGCGCAGGCTCGAATCCCTCCTCAAGCCAAGGTTCGAACTTTTCCTGTCGTCCAGCAGCACCGTTGGGTCTGGATATGGATGGGGGACCCTTCAAAGGCCGATCCCAAGCTGATTCCTGAGACGCCGTGGCTTGACCATCCGGACTGGCGGGGACTGGATGGCTACATCCACTACGACGTCAACTATCTCCTCATCTGCGACAACCTACTGGATTTCTCCCATCTCCCGTTCGTGCATCCGACTACTCTCGGCGGCGGCGTGGACTACGCCGAGCATCCTCCCAAGGTCGAACGGCTTGAAAACGGTGTCCGTATCACGCGTTGGGCGTTGAATACCGAACCGCCCCCCTTCGTGAAAGCCGTGAAAGACTGGACAGGAAAAGTAGACCGCTGGAACATCTACAACTTTACGATCCCCGCCGTCCTCCTCATGGACTCAGGTAATGCCCCAGCCGGCACTGGCGCGCCGGAGGGCCGCCGAATCGATGCAGTCGAGTTCCGGGGGTGCCAAGCGATCACGCCCGAAACTGAGAACTCTACGCACTATTTCTTCTCGCATCCGCACAACTTCGCCATCGACAAGCCGGAAGTGACGAAGTCGATTCACCAGAACGTAGTGACCGCCTTCGAAGAAGACAGAGCAATCATCACAGGCCAACAGAAGAACCTCGCTCTGGACCCTGAGTTCAAGATGATGCCCTTCGCCATGGATGCGGCTCTGTCCCAGTTTCGGTGGGTGGTGGCACGTCGCCTCGAGCAGGAGGCCGCCGAAACCTCTGCAGCGGCGGGCACCGTGCAACCCATCACACTGCATCGCCAGCCCTCCTGATCATGCTCAATGTAGTTGTCAAACGCCTCACTCATGAGGCGGACGGGGTGCTGGGCATTGAATTGCATGCCGCCGCCGGCGGCCCTCTTCCCCCCTTCGCTGCAGGCTCCCATGTAGATGTGCATCTACCAGGGGAACTGTGCCGACAGTACTCCCTCACCAATGGTCCCCACGAACCAGAGAGATACTGCCTCGGGGTAGGCTTGGCGCACGATTCTCGTGGCGGTTCCAGGCACGTGCACGAACGTCTTCGCGCGGGTGACGAGCTACAGATCAGTCCGCCGCGGTCCCTGTTCGGGCTTCACCCCCAAGCCGAGGAGCATGTCTTCATCGCTGGCGGCATCGGCATAACACCGATCATGAGCATGATCGAAGAATGCAAGGCCGCCGGTCAGCGCTGGCGGCTTCTCTACTGCACACGCACGCGCTCCCGAGCAGCCTACCTCTGGCGCTTGGCGCCGCACTACGACCAGGTGCACTTGCACGTCGACGAGGAGCAGGGACGGCCTGCCGATCTCGCCCTCTTCTTGCGATCCGTACCGCATGCCGCGCATATCTATTGTTGCGGCCCTGCCCCGCTGATGGATGCGGTAGGACTCGCAGCCGCAGACCGTCCTTCAAACTCCGTGCATTTCGAGAGATTCACGGCCGGTGGCGCTCCAGCCAACGCAGCTGCGGACGGTTCGTTCCGAGTGAAGCTAAGCCGCCAAGGAACCACCCTGACGGTGCCGCCTGGCTGCTCGATTCTTCAGACGCTCGAAGACCACGGGATTGAGTTGCCCTGCTCGTGCCGAGAAGGCCTATGCCGCACCTGTGAGACCCCGTTGTTGGCCGGCAAGGCCGATCATCGCGACTTCGTATTGAGCGACGAAGAACGCAAGGCGAACAAGTCCATCATCCTTTGCGTCTCTCGCGCGTTAGACGACGAGTTGGTGTTGGATCTCTAATTTACGTCCAGAAAAACGAGGACAGAATTTCGACCGTGAGCCTGCCGCATGCGCATGCAGGCGCTCTTCCTTCAATAGGGCTTCGCTGAACCGGATCGCCTGCTCCACTTCCAGCGACGAGTCCCCCTTCTCACGACCGCCGCCACCGCGGACTGGAGGCAAAGATCCTCACTCAACGCCACGCTCCGAGCAGTTCGAACCCCCGTAGTCCCGATGAACATCCTTACACGATCATGAACAAAGTCTTTGCCTCCCACGCTGACCTGGAAGAGAAACCTGTCAGCTTCACAAAACTTTCCGACAACGCCTACGCCTACACGGCCGAGGGCGACCCCAACACTGGCATCATCATTGGTGACGACGCGGTAATGGTCATTGACACCCAGGCCACCCCCGTGATGGCGCAGGACGTGATCCGCCGCATCCGTGACGTGACCGACAAGCCGATCAAGTACGTGGTGCTCAGCCACTACCACGCAGTGCGCGTGCTAGCAGGGTGCTGAAATACCTCTGCCACCGGTCGACGCGTGACAGCCTCAAACGTTAGAAGTTGATCCCCCGACAGTTGCAAATCAAGACCCAGACGATGCGCGGAGCCGATACCTTCACCGAGAGCTTGTTCACGATGCGCCGCCTGGAGGACTTCGTACCCGCCAATCATCCGCTGCGCCCCATCCGCGCGTTGGTCAATGAAGCGCTGCTCAAGATGGATAACCTGTTCGCCGGCATGTACGAGGCCGACATCAAGGGCGGGCGCCCCAGCATCGCTCCAGAGAAGCTGCTGCGCGCGATGCTGCTGCAGATCTTCTTCAGCGTTCGCTCGGAGCGCCAGCTCATGGAGCAGACCCAATACAACCTGCTGTATCGCTGGTTCATCGGCCTGGCCATGGACGATGCGGTCTGGGTTCCCAGCGTCTTCACCAAGAACCGCGAACGCCTGATCGAGCAGGACGCCATCATCGAACTGTTCAACCACATCGTCGAAGCAGCTGGTCGCAAAGGCTGGCTGTCGGGCGAACACTTCAGCTTCGATGGCACCCTCATCCAGGCGTGGGCCAGCCACAGGAGCTTCGTGCGCAAGGACGGCGGCGGCGACGATGATGATGCGGGCAACAACTCGACCGGTAGCACCAGCTTCAAAGGTCAGACCCGCAGCAACGACACCCACGCCTCGCGCACCGATGGCGATGCGCGGCTGTACCGCAAGGGCAAGACCGCCAGTGAGCTGCGCTACATGGGCCATACCCTTTCGGACAATCGCCACGGCCTGATTGCCAACGCGATGGTCACACAAGCCGACGGCTTTGCCGAACGCGAAGCGGCCAAGGTGATGATCAGGGATGCCCGCCAGGCCACCGCGAGTCCGGATGCCGAGGTCACGCTCGGTGCGGACAAGGGCTACGACGCGCAGGAGTTCGTCCAGGCATGCCAGGACATGGGCGTGATACCGCACGTGGCCCAGAACACTTCCGGGCGGCGCTCAGCAGTGCCCGATGCCATCGCTGCGAGCGAGGGCTATGCGCTGTCACAGCGCAAGCGCAAGCTCATCGAGCAGGGCTTTGGCTGGGCCAAGACGGTGGGCGGAATTCGTCAGGTGATGGTGCGTGGACTCAAGCGCGTGGACCACCTGTTCGTGCTGACGATGACGGCCTACAACTTGACGCGCATGCGTTCGTTGGGACAAATCCGTCCGCAGGGGCTCTGAGGCAATCAGAGGATCGCAAAACACCCTCAAATCAGCGAAAACGGCTCCCGAAATCGCCGCTTACTCCACCATGTGAAAAGCGAGTCTTCGCCGAAGAAGATGACACGCTTTGGAGGGGAGTATTTCCGCATCCTGCTAGGCGCCTCGGGGTACCAGCCTGAGCACATCGTCGCCAGCCGCGACACCTATGACTTGATAGTCGATCGAGGCGAGCAGGACAAGGCGAGCGAGATCGGTCGCTTTCCTCGATTGTTCCAGTCCGTTGAATCCGTTCCACCGGGCCTCACCTGGCCGACGATGACATTCGAGGGACGGATGTCGATCTGGCTGGGCAAGCTGGAAGTGCAGCTTATCCAACTGGGACGGGGGCACACCAAGGGCGACACGGTTGCTTGGTTGCCGCAGCAGAAGATCCTGTTCTCCGGCGATCTGGTGGAGTTCGACGCCACCCCATACGCCGGCGACGCCTATTTTGAAGATTGGCCCCACACGCTAGACAACATCTCCGCACTGAAGCCAGTCGCGCTGGTGCCCGGTCGCGGTGCGGCCCTCACCACGCCCGATCAAGTGATGCAGGGCTTGGCCGGCACGAGGAGCTTCATCTCAGACTTGCACACAGCGGTGAAGGCCGGCGTGGCAGCGGGCAAGAACTTGAACGCCATATACAAAGACACCTACGCGGCGCTTAAGCCCAGTTACGGGCACTGGGTCATCTTCGACCACTGCCTACCTTTCGACGTGACGCGCGCCTTCGACGAAGTTACGCAGCACCGGGACCCGCGCATTTGGACTGCCGAGCGTGACCGCGAAATGTGGGCTGCGCTTGAGGGCTGAACCGGCAGAGACAACTCCATGACCACTACCAACTACCAAGAATCCGTCTTCGCCTACCGTCGGAGCGCCGACCAGGATGCACCTCTGCCCGTGCGATATCCTGTGGTAGTGGTCGGTGCCGGCCCGATCGGCCTCTCGCTGGCAATAGACTTAGCGCAGCAAGGCGTGGCTGTCGTCCTTCTCGACAAAAAGATCTCAGTGCCACTATCGCTTCTGCGGCGGAAGCGACGAATCAAACGGGGATTCAAGCCGCCGGCAAGCTGGCGCTCGCGGAATCGCAGTCCGAGGAATCCGACACGTCGTCAGCCGGACGCAGAGGGCCGCGTTGTTCGATTGGTTTCGACAAGTCGACGTGCCCTCGAAGGCTGAGGTGCGTGGCGAGTCACGCGACCAGTATTTCGCGGTCCCGATTGCCGCCGCAAGGGGCTGAACCTCTCCAGAGCTGGAGAGGAATGCTGCACTCCGCTGATGTAGTCGTGTACGGACAATCGAAAATTGTCCGAGCTGGGTTGCTGTCTGAAGTACGCAGCCCAAAAATGAAGGTTCTGTCGCGCTAAGCCGAGGTTGGTAAGCTGAGGCGGAACTGTTGACTGGACGAAAACGTGATCGAGGCTTTGCGCAAGGTGATCAAGCGGATGCATTACCCGCTGGAGGTGATGCTGGTGTGCGTGCGATGGTACGCGGCCTATCCGCTGAGCCTGCGGCACATTGAAGAGATGATGGCCGAGCGCGGCGTATCTGTCGATCACGCCACGGTCCATCGCTGGGCGATCAAGATACTGCCC
>NZ_JBFUHO010000027.1:0-97838 GCF_056402355.1 Variovorax sp. P4_B11 | reverse complement strand
ATGGCGCAGGAAGCGTCGCAACCTCTGGATCACTTCGCCGGCGCGTCGGCTGTCAGCGACGATGTCGGCAACGGTCGCGCGCAGCTCGTCGAGCGGGGGTACGTTGGAACGGAGTAGATCAGACGCCGTCTCCGCATTGGCCCGGCTCGCCGCGAGCGGCTGCGTGAGCTCGTGCACCAGCGAGGCTGCGAACACACCCATCGAACCGACCCGCGCTGCATGGGCTGCCTGCGCATGCGCCTCCTGTTCGTGCCGCTCCGCTGACTGGCGTGCCAGAAAACTCGCAAATGCTTCCCCGAGCAGTTGGGCCCGCGGCGCAATGACCTGCGGCCAGGCGGGATCTTCTCGGACCGTGGCGATCGAGAGGGCCCCCGCGACTTTGCCCGACAACAACAGCGGCACGACCATGGCGGCGCCGATGCCCCAGGCTTGCAGTGCGTCGAGGTCTGCGGCGGCCTCTGGAGGAAGCTCGGCATGTCGGTTGAAGCGCACCACCGAACCACGTTCAAGTTGCGCCGTGATCCAGGGCAGGCTTCGCGCACGAGGTGGTTCTGGCAGCTGGAGCAGCCCATTGACCAACCCACGGTGCGTCTTGCTGAACGTGGCGTTGCCCTCGACGCGCTGCCAGAGCGTGGCACGATCGGCGCCGAACGCCTGTGCCACAGAGCGCAATCCGGCCTCGAGGACGTTGTCCTGCTCAGCGCGCGGCGCCGCAAGAAGTCTGGTCAGGATGTCGGACGCGATGCGCTCGAATCCGATGGCGGCGTCGAGCTCTTCTAGCGCTTGCTTGTGTGCAAGGGCACTGCCGAAGATGGTCGTCATCACCTCCATGCGCTCAACCAGATCGGGCGGCCAGGCGCGCTCCGCTCGCTCGCAATCGAGGGCGATGCAGCCCTCGATCGCATTCCCGACTTTCAACGGCGTCGCCAGGCACGCCTTCACGCCGTACTTCTCCCATGTTGCCTTGTCGGTGGACGATTCCTTCGGCAATTCGTCGAGGCTTCCGAAAGCGATGGTTCGGCCCGCCATGAGACGCGGGAGCGCCCAAGGGAAGACTTTCGAAAGTTTGCCAGGAGAGCCCTCGAGCCGACCAGGCGATGCGCCCGAATGAGTGACGCGGGGGGCGCCATGGCCGTCTGCAAAGCGGATCAATGACGTACGGTCGACGTCAAGCACCTCGGAGATGCGCCGCAACGACTCGGTGATCGCGCCGTCGACCTGGTCGTTGGGCAGATTGACGAACCAAGCCGACAAGTCTGCCAGCAGGCGATCGAAGGCTACGCTCGTCTGCGCGAATGCGGCCGCAGAACATCCTTCATCCCCACCGAACCGTTGGCATCCTTGTTGGGAGACTCCGCGGCGATTGACCCGGCGATTGACCATGTCATTGTTCCTTCGCTCCACTGCGGCGCTCCGCGGAGCGCGACAACCCATGAAGAGCGTCGTGGGATTGCAGACAATCGAGCGCACGCCGTGACGGACCGCCCGCGCGACTGCAACTCCTTTGACGAATGACATCAAGGATTCCGGGCGCCACGGTATCGCTGTTCGATGTGGGCCCTGTTGATCTGCATCAATCGCGACGTGCGTGGCCGCCCGATGCAACTGCGCGAGCACGACGAGTTCACCGCGACGCCGGCCGAACTGGGCGCGCTCGTGGCGACGGTCAATATGGAGTTCGAGAGGCTTCTGCAAGCCATGGACAGCGCCGGCGTGGCGCTGAGCAAGGCGCTACGGAAAGTTGTGCGCAAGACCTAGAAGGCCAAACCAAAGGGAAAATAGCACGCGCAAACGACCGGGCGTCCAGGCCGTGAACAACGTGCTGGACCACGACTGAGGTGGCGCCACGCCATCCTTGCGTACAGCGTGGCGATAGTCGCAAACAGGCCCGGCCCCCTCAAACGGGTACCGCCTCCCGCCCCGCCCTCACCTCCCGCGTCCCGCGCAGCTCCTGCGCGAGCTTCGACCCCCTGACGCGCGCCTGCACCAGGCTCTCCTCCTTCACGTGCCCATAGCCGCGGATCTGCTCCGGCAGCCGCGCCAGCGCGATCCCCGTGTCGCGCACGGCGTCCAGCCCGACCTGCTCGATGCGCGCCAACACTTCCTCGACGGCCGCGCGGTACTCTTCGATGAGCTGCCGTTCGGTCCGGCGTTCGGCGGTCCGCCCGAAGAGGTCCAGCGGCGTGCCGCGCAACCGGCGCAGCGCCGCCAGCACGCGGAAGCCATGCAGCATCCACGGACCGAAGCGCTGCTTGACCGGATGGCCGTGCACATCGCGCTTGCCCAGGATCGGCGGCGCCAGATGGAAGCGCAGCTTCGCCTTGCCTTCGAAGGCCTGCGCCAGCTGCGCCTGGAAGCGCCCGTCGGTGTAGAGCCGGGCCACTTCGTATTCGTCCTTGTAGGCCATGAGCTTGAACAGATTGGCCGCGACCGCCCGGGCCAGCGCATCCTTGCCGCCATGCTTGGCCTCGACGGCCTGCACGCGTTCGACGAAATCCGCATAGCGCTTGGCGTACGCAGCGTCCTGGTAGGCGATCAGCCGTTCGACGCGATCCTCCACCAGCGCGCGCAACACCATCGGCCGCGAGACCGAGACGACCTGCGCCGGCGAGGCCTCGCGCGCGACCGCGGCCGGATCGAGCGCCGCCTTGCGCCCCCAGCCGAAGGCCGCCTGGTTGGCCTTGACGGCCACGCCGTTGATCTCGATCGCCTTCAGCAGCGCGGCCGACGACAGCGGAATGCGGCCCTTCTGGAAGGCGAAGCCCAGCAGGAACAGGTTGGCGGCGATGGCGTCCCCCATCAGGCGGGTGGCCAGCGCCGTCGCGTCGATGAAGTTGGCCCCGCCCTCGACGGACTCCTCGATCAACGCGCGCACCTGCGCGGCCGGAAAGACCCAGTCGGCGTCCTGCGCAAAATGGCCGGTCGGCTGTTCGAAGGTGTTGATCAGCGCATAGGTGCGGCCGGGCCGCATCTTCGAGATGGCATCGGGCGCACCGGCGGTGAGCATGTCGCAGCCCAGCACGAGGTCGGCCTCGCCGGTCGGGATGCGCTGGGCCTTGAGCTGCGCGTTGTCGCGCGCGATGCGCACGTGCGAGGTCACCGAGCCGTTCTTCTGCGACATGCCGGTCATGTCGAGCACGCTCACGCCCTTGCCCTCGAGGTGCGCCGCCATGCCGATCAGCGCGCCGATGGTGATGACGCCGGTGCCGCCGATGCCGGTGATCAGGATGTTGTGGATGTTCTCCAGCGACGCGCCCGCGGGCTCGGGCAGCGCCGCTGCGGTTTCAGCCCTCGCCGCCACCGGCTTGCTCTGGCGTGGCGTGACGCCCTCGACGCTCACGAAGCTCGGGCAGAAGCCCTTGACGCAAGAGTAGTCGGCGTTGCACGCGCTCTGGTCGACGCGGCGCTTGAGGCCGAGCGCGGTCGGCTGGGGCAGCAGCGAGGTGCAGTTGGACTGCTCGCCGCAGTCGCCGCAGCCTTCGCACACCGCCTCGTTGATGAAGACGCGCTCGGCGATCTGCGGAAACTCGCCCTTCTTGCGGCGGCGCCGCTTCTCGGCCGCGCACACCTGGTCGTAGATCAGGACCGACACGCCCTCGTAGTCGCGCAGCATGCGCTGCACCTCGTCCATCGCGTCCCGATGGTGGACGGTGAGCGACAGGCCCTCGCTGTCGGCCGGCAGCTTCGAGCGGTCGGCCCAGCGGCCCGGGTCCTCGGCCACCAGCGCGATGCGCCGCACGCCTTCGGCCGCCACCTGCTGCGCGATGCGCGGCACGCTGATCGGCCCGTCGACCGGCTGGCCGCCGGTCATGGCGACGGCGTCGTTGTAGAGGATCTTGTAGGTGATGCGGATGCCGGCCGCCACGGCCGCGCGGATCGCCATCGATCCCGAGTGGAAGTAGGTGCCGTCGCCGAGGTTCGCGAACACGTGCTTGCGCTTCGAGAACCAGGCCTGCCCCAGCCACGGCGCGCCCTCCCCGCCCATGTGCGTGGTGGTCTTGTTGTGCGCGGGGTAGATCGCGGTGGCCATCACGTGGCAGCCGATGCCGGCCAGCGCCAGGCTGCCTTCGGGCACCTTGGTTGAGCTGTTGTGCGGGCAGCCCGCGCAGTACCAGGCGGGCCGCGCCGGCGTGGCCACGGACTTGCCGAGCACCACGTCCTTGGCGTCGAGGATGGCCAGGCGGGCGCGGATCATGTCGCTGGTGTGGAAGCGCGCGATGCGCCCGGCGATCACGCGGGCGATCTGCGCCACCGAGAAGTCCGCCGTGGCCGGCAGCAGCCAGCGGCCGCGCGGCGAGGCCCACTCGCCGGCCTCGTCGAACTTGCCGATGACGCGCGGGCGCACGTCCTCGCGCCAGTTGTAGAGGTGCTCCTTGAGCTGGTACTCGACGATCTGGCGCTTCTCCTCGACCACCAGGATCTCGTCCAGCCCGTCGGCGAATTCGCGGATCGAGTCGGGCTCCAGCGGCCAGGGCATGGCCACCTTGAACACGCGCACGCCGATGCGCGCAGCCTCGTCGGCGTCGACGCCCAGCTCCTCCAGCGCCTCGAGCACGTCGCGGTAGGACTTGCCCGAGGCGACGATGCCGAGCTTGGCGCGCGGCGAGTCGATGGTGATGCGGTTGAGCCGGTTCTCGCGCGCATAGGCGATGGCCGCGTAGATCTTGTAGTCCTGCATCAGCGCTTCCTGCTTGCGCGCCTGCAGGCCCAGCGTGTCGGTCGACAGCCGCGCATGCACGCCGCCGGTCGGAAAGACGAAACCCTGCGGCTGGCGCGTGTGCACCCCCATCAGGTCGGCCGGGATCGGGCCCGACGACTCGACCGTATCGGCCAGCGCCTTGAAGCCCACCGGCAGGCCGGCGAATCGCGACATCGCGAAACCGTGCAGCCCGAGCTCGACGTACTCCTCGACGCTCTGCGGGTAGAGCATCGGGATCATCGAGGCCGCGAAGATGTGGTCGCTCTGGTTGGGCAGTGTCGACGAGTAGGCGCCGTGGTCGTCGCCGGCCACCAGCAGCACGCCGCCGTGCGGCGAGGTGCCGGCGTGGCTCATGTGCTTGAAGACGTCGCCGCAGCGGTCGACGCCCGGGCCCTTGCCGTACCACATGGCGAACACGCCATCGACCGTGCTCTCGCCGGTCAGCTGCACCTGCTGGGTGCCCCACACAGCCGTGGCCGCGAGTTCCTCGTTGACGCCGGGCAGGAACTTGACGCCGTTGCCGTCGAGCTGGGACTGCGCCTTCCAGAAGGCCTCGTCGATGCCGCCGAGCGGTGAACCGCGATAGCCGGAAACGAAGCCGGCGGTGTTCAGGCCGGCCGACTGGTCGCGCCATTTCTGCACCAGCATCAGGCGCACCAGGGCCTGGATGCCGCTCAGGTAGACGCGGCCGGTGGTGGCGGTGTATTTGTCGTTCAGCGAGACGCTGTCGAGTTCGGGAGTCGTCATTTTTGTTCGATCCGGTAGGACGCTTGAGTGACGTGCGCGCGGCCGCGGGTAAGCGGTGCCCGCACGGAATACCTCGGCCGCAGGTAGGCGGCGAGGCATGGTTTCTTGAGCTTGCGGTGGCTGCGGTTTCAGTGGGGCGCGTGGTCCCCCTGCTCTTCTTCGTACCAGCGGTCCTTCGCGAGCATCACGCGGTGATGGCCGCGGCCCGACGGCATCATCGGGAAGCAGTTCTCCTGCGCCGCCACCTGCACATCGAGAAAGAAAGGCCCGTCATGGGCCAGGCATTCGGCCAGCGCTCCGGGCAGCTCGGCCGGATCGGCGACGCGGCGCGCGCCCCAGCCGAAGGCCCTGGCCAGCGCCACGAAGTCGGGCAGCGCCTCGTTCCAGCTGTGGCTCAGCCGGTTGCCGTGGTTCAGCTCCTGCCACTGGCGCACCATGCCCATGTAGCCGTTGTTCGACAGCACCAGCTTGACCGGCGTGCGGTGCTGCGCGGCGGTCGACAGTTCCTGGATGTTCATCAGCACCGAGGCATCGCCGCTGACGCACACCACGAGCGCGCCGGGATGCGCGATCTGCGCGCCGATCGCGGCCGGCAGGCCGTAGCCCATCGTGCCGGCGCCGCCCGAGGTCAGCCAGCGGCCCGGCCGCTCGAAGCGCAGGTACTGCGCGGCCCACATCTGGTGCTGACCGACGTCGGTCGAGACGATCGCATCGCGGCCCTCGATGGCCTGTTGCAGCGAAGTCATCAATTCCTGCGGCAGGATCACGTCGGCGCGCGGCGTGTAGCCGAAACACTGCTGCGCGCGCCAGTGCCCGATGCGCCGCCACCAGGGCGCGAGGCGCTCCGGCGCGAGGCCGTCCAGCTCGGGCATCGTGAGCAGCACGTCGAGGATGGCGCCGCAGTCGCCGACCATCGGCACGTCGACCTGCACGATCTTGTTGATGCTGCTCGGATCGATGTCGATGTGGATCTTGCGCGCGTGCGGGCAGAACTCGTCGAGCTTGCCGGTCACGCGGTCGTCGAAGCGCGCACCGACGCAGACCACCAGGTCGGCCTCGTGCATCGCCAGGTTGGCCTCGAGCGCGCCGTGCATGCCGAGCATGCCGAGGAAGCGCGGGTCGGACGCCGGGAAGGCGCCCAGGCCCATCAGGGTCAGCGTGCACGGGGCGTCGAGCCGCTCCACCAGCCGCGTGAAGGCCGCGCAGGCCCCGGGCCCGGCGTTGATGAGCCCGCCGCCACCATAGAGGATCGGCCGGCGCGCCGTCGACAGCAGGTCGGCGGCACGCTGCAGCATCCCGCGCGGCGGCAGCCCCGTGGTCCGGCCCTTGCGCAACGTCGCGGCGGGCGTTGCGTGCGCGGCGTTCAGCGGCGTGAGCTGGATATCCTTCGGCACGTCGAGCAGCACGGGGCCGGGGCGCCCGGACGCGGCGATCTCGAGGGCGCGCCGGACCACGGCCGGGATGTCGTCGGCGCTGCGCGTCTGGTGGTTCCACTTGGTCACGGGCCGCGACATCCCGAGCGCGTCGCTCTCCTGGAAGGCGTTGGTGCCGATCACCGAGGTCGCCACCTGGCCGCTGATGCACAGCACCGGGATCGAATCGCTCATGGCGTCCAGCAGGCCGGTGATGGTGTTGCCGACACCGGGGCCGGAAGTGACCAGCACCACGCCGACCCGACCGGTGGTTCGGGCATAGCCCTCGGCGGCATGGACCGCCGCCTGCTCGTGGCGAACCAGGATGTGGCGCAGGCGCGGCTCGCCGTGCAGCGCGTCATAGAGCGGCAGCGCCGCGCCGCCCGGGTAGCCGAAGATCGTGTCGACGCCGCACTCGATCAGGGTCTCGAGCAGCGCGACCGCGCCGTTGCGCACGCGCGGCGGCGACGCGGGGTTGTCCAGGGGGGGCGATGGGTGGGGGGTGGCGAGCGTTTGCATGCCAATATTCTTCCGTTCTGATTGCAAAATATGCGTCTTTATTCCGGCTCATTTCCACATGAACCCAAAAACCAATCGCCAAAAGGAAGTCGGAGACGAAAAATCATCCGACAAGATTGACCTGGCCATCCTCCGCGTCCTGCGGGAGGATTCGCGCAAGACCCTGCAGGAGATCGGCGCCGCCGTCGGGCTGTCGCCGACCAGCTGCTGGACGCGGATCAAGAAGCTCGAGTCGCAGGGCGTGATCAAGCGCTACACCGTCGACCTCGACGCGCCGAGCCTGGGCTACCACGACTCGGTGATCGTCCAGCTCACGCTCGAAAGCCACACCGACGAGACGCTGTACGAATTCGGCCGCGTGCTGGCCACCATCCCGGAAATCCAGGAGGCCTACCTGGTCTCGGGCGACTACGACTACTACATCCGCATCGCCGTGCGCGACACGCGCGACTACGAGCGCCTGTTACGCGAGAAGCTCTACAAGATCCCCGGCATCCGCCACAGCAAGTCGCATTTCGTGCTGCGCGTGCTGAAGGAGGCCAGCGTGCCGCTGGGCTGATTCCCGACAATGGCCGTCATGAGACCCGATCTGGATTCCCTGGCGCTGTTCCTGAGCGCTGTCGCGTTTCCGCAGCGGCGGCTGGTGGACCACCTGCTGGCGCGCAGCCTCGTCTAGTTCAGTACAGGCGGCGCTCCCGGGATGACAACCGCTTGTAACTTGCTGGCCAAGCGATACCTCGTTGCGGACTGAAGGCTCGCCATACGGCGTGAGCGTTGTAGCGCCTACGCTGGCGCAGCCGCCCACGCTGCTACCTGCGGAGACTGCGCGACGCACGCCAGTCGCCGCAGCTTCTGCAATTCGGAATCCTGAAACTGCGAGGACTGCATGCAACCGAAGGCCTTGGCTTCATCGGCGAACCGGTCGGCCGCATCCGGCAGCGCATCGCGACCTTCGAGGCGAAACGAAACCGGCGCGAGCGGCCCGAATAACAGGGCACGCCGAAGCTGAGGCCAGCGCTGCGGATCGGGCTCCACGCCCGCGGCGCGCGCAAACAGCAAGGCCATCAGGTTCATCTTGGTTTTCTGTGGCTCGCCGCACGCGCGGCACTTGGCAACGCCCACGTGCATCTCTTCAAGCGTCGGCGCTGCGATGGCGCCGCTCCACACATAGGCCATCCACCGGGCCTGCAACTCGATCGGCGGAAACATCGGGCCCGACTGATCCCAGATGCCCACGAATGCAAGTCCAGGCAGCTGCGGATGGAAGGTGTGCTGAAAGAGATCGAGCCGCTGCGCGTCGAGGTTGAGCGTGCGGCGGATCGGTTCGCCGAGGAAGGGCATTTTCAGTTCGAAGCCGGTGCCGAACAGAATACCGTCGAAGGTCTCCGCACGCCCGTCGCTGAAGCTGACCCGCGTGCCTTCGACCCTGTCGAACCACGGACGCACCTCGATGCGGCCCTCGGCAACCAGCGGAAGAAAATGCTGGCTCAATGTCAGGCCCGCATCGAGGATGCTGTCGGCGGGCTTCGGCGCACCGAACTGTTCCGGACTGCCGCCCCAGGCCAGCACCAGCTCTTTCAGCATCTCGCCGAATTCGCTGCGCGGCAGCGACTCCTCCGCCAGCGCCTGGAAGCGCGTGAACACGCGATGGTCCGAGGGCACCCCGGCCGCGAGCTTCGGCAACACATAGCGCTGCCGACGATGGCACACGACCACCCTTGCCGCGCCGAGCATGCAAAGATCGCTGGCAATCTCGAGGGCACTGATCGCGCAGCCCGCGACGAGCACGCGCTTGCCGCGGTACCGCTCGGGATGCTTGTAGGCATTGGTGTGCGCCACGCCATTGCTGCCCGAAAAAGACGTCAGCCCCGGCACCTCGGGAATCCGCGAATGCTGGAAGCGGCCACAGGCGACCACGGCTTTCTCGAAGATCTCTTCGTCGTGCGCGCCATGGCGCACGGCCCATCCCCCGGGCACCGCCGCAAGCTCGCGCACCTTGGTGCGCAGACGTATCCGCGCGGACAGGCCGAATCGGTCCGCATAGCGCTGCAGGTAGTCGCCGATCTCGCGATTGGACGGATAGACCGCGAGGCCCGGCGCATGCGGCAGGTCGCTGAATTGTGTGAGCACGCGGCTGGTGTTGGTGCGCATCGATGGCCATACGCCGCTGCAGGTCGCATCGCCGCTCCACTGGCCGCCGGGCAATGGCGCCTGCTCGAACAGCACGGGCTCGAAGCCTTCGGATTGCAGGTAGCGCGCAGCGATCAGGCCGCCCGGCCCGGACCCGATGACGGCGACTCTTGGCATCGTTGGAACCTCCGTCCTCATCGGGACCGGCACGCATGCCGAGCGTTTCAGGGGGTGGCGCCCGATTTCCCGAATTACGGCGCCGTCGACATGGTAGATCTCTTTGCCCTCGTTCTTCAGAGCGCCGTCGTCGAACTCGGATCTCCCTCGACGATGACGGCGAAGATCGGCCCCAACTGCCACTCACACAGATCCTCGTACCTCGAACTGCTGCCAGCTTCACTCACAACGTCGCCACTTTTGTTTCCAGGAAGGGTGAGGGGCTGGCTTGCCTTCGAAACGCAGGCTGACATCAACAATGGGAGCTGTGGACCAACGCGTTGCGCGAGAGAAAGCTCGCCACGGCGTCGTTGACCACTTCCGGATGTGTCACGGGGCCCATGTGACCCAGATCGTCAAACTCAAGCACTTCGACATTGGGAAGCGCGTTCGTCAGAAGTCGGGCCACCCCCCGCGACGAAGCGGGCGACTTCCCCCCCACCATGTAGAGGACTGGAACCTTCAACGCGCGAAACGCCCGCAATGGCGTCGGCTCCGAAAACAGGGCGCGAGCCCTGGATGGGGCCGGGGACCTGGAGCCGCATACCCGCCGCTCGCCAAGCGCCGGTCGCAGCATCCATGGCCAACGTCGCAGGCTGACGGCGATCCAGCCGCCTCGAAGACCGGTTCCAGCAAAGCCACCTCGTCGCTCAGCGTCACGATGCGATCTCGTGGCCACGCCGGGCCTTGTCCCGCGCCCAGCGAGTCCGGCGCGAAGACGTGGAAGTCCGGGGACAGGCAATCCATCAATACGCGCCACTGCGACAAAGTACTTGCGTTCGAGTGGACGCACACGACACCGGGTCCGGTGCCCGCCTCACGCACACTGGGAATTGGGAATGCCATCGGTGCTCCTTGAAACGCGGCTCATGTGCCGCACCATCGCGACTTCGGGTGAGTCGTGCGACTCGGTCCCGCTGCAGGCGAGCGGCGCCTGCGACGGATAGGGAATCGGTTGCGGAATCAGGACAAGGACGATCGCGCTCGCGAGAGCTGCGACGGCGACGACCAGCACCATCAGCGCTTTTCGCAGAGACCGCGTGGTGGCGCTGGCTCCCGCCCGCTCGACAGCGTCGGTCCGCGGCGGTTCCTGATGGATGGATTTCATGGAACGTCTCCTGAAAAGCGGTGCATCCTCATCTGCCTCACGGCAGGTCGCTTCAGTTCCCATTTTTGCGTGGGCGCGCTGGGCTGTATGTGCGATTCGGCACACCTGAGCCCATCTCGATGTTGGCCCTGCGTTTCCTCAATTCGGATCTGACCTCACGCGGTGGCTGTGTGGTGCACTTCCGCGCTGGAAGCGGAGACTCACTAGGGAGCAAACGTACCGCTGTCGCCCAGGCGCTCAAGGCTTATCTTCGTAGGCCTCGGCCGGGCGGTCGTTCGGCGAATGGAACGCCGCTTTCAGCGAATCGCTCAACGGAATGTTGATGACGGCGTTGCGGGGCGGAATCGGCGCCATGAACCACTTCGCGTAGAGCTTCTCGAGCGCGCCCGAGGCCATCACGCCGCCCAGGTAGCCATCCACCGCGCTCTTGAACGCCGGGTCGTCCTTGCGCAGCATGATCGCAATCGGCTCGATGCCCAGCGGCTTGCCGACGATCCTGAAATCGCCTGGGTTGCGCGCATTGGCGATGTTGCCGGCCAGCGTGTTGTCGTCCATGGCGAAGGCGTCGGCGCGGCCGGTTTCCAGCAGAAGGAAGCTTTCGGCGTGGTCCTTGGCGAGCACGATGTTCAAGCCGAAGCCCTTGTTGTCCTGCTCCAGCTTACGCAGCCGCTGGACCAGGGTCGTGCCGGTGGTGGTCACGATGGTCTTGCCCTTGAGCTGTTCCACCGACTGGATGCCGCTGTTCGCCCGCACCGCGAAACGCGCCTCGGTGATGTAGGTGGTGTTGGCGAACGCGACCTGTTGCTGGCGCGCAGCGTTGTTGGTGGTGGAGCCGCACTCGATGTCGACGGTGCCGTTCTGCAGCAAGGGCACGCGGTTCTGCGAAGTCACGACCATCTGCCGGATCGCCACGCCCGGCAGCAGCTTGCCGAGCATCTGCTCGCACAGCTCGACGTGATAGCCGACGTAGCTGCCGCCCAGTGAATACGAAAGAGGCGGCGAGGCTTCGCGCACGCCCATAGTGATGGTGGCCGCCGCCGCGGCCTTGGCCAGCGTGCCGCCGCTGTCCTGCGCGCTGGCGCCCACCACGGCGCACACCAGTGCTGCGCCGATGAAGATCGATCGATTCTTCATGATGATGCGCACCGTGCAGGTCAAGCCGCCACCGCCACGGGGGCTGGGCTCGCGATCTCGTCCAGGCTCTCGCGCAGGGCGCGGTCGAGGATGGCGATGGCGCGGTCGATCTCGGAGTGGCTCACGGTGAGCGGGGGCGCAATGCGCCACACCGAGCCGCGCTCGGGCCGGCGGCGGATGTTCATGCTCAGGCCCAACTCGAAGCACTTCTTCGTCGTGCGCGCGCCCAGCTCGTGGTAGGGCAAGCGCGAGGCGCGGTCCTGCACCAGTTCCACGCCCAGCAACAGGCCTTCGCCGCGCACATCGCCGATGGCTTCATAGCGCCGCTGCATCTCCAGCAGTTGGCCGCGCAGGTAGGCGCCGGTGGTGCGCGCGCGCTCGATCAGGCTATCCTTTCGGATGGTGTCCAGCACGGCCAGCCCTACAGTGGCGGGCAGCGGGTCGGACACATGGCTCGTGTAGAAGGTGAAACCCTTCTCGAACACGTCCTGCTCGATCTTCGGGCTCGTGGCCACGGCCGCCAGCGGCAGGCCGCCGCCCATGGTCTTCGACACCGACATGATGTCGGGCACCACGCCGTAGAAGTCCGACGCGGTGCGATGGCCGATTCGGCCGAACGCCGTCTGGGCCTCGTCGAAGATCAGCAGCATGCCGCGGTCGTCGGCCGCCTTGCGCAGGGCCTGCATGTACGACTTCGGAGGCACCAGCACGCCGCCCGCGCTGATGATGGGCTCGATGATGATGGCTGCGCGCCGGCCCGTGGAGGCCATGTCGTACATCTTCAGGCCCAGCTCCAGGCACGCCAGCGCAGACTCCTCGCCAGACATACCCTGGATGTAGGGCCGGTAGGCGTTGGGCTCGGGCATCAGGTAGACGCCGGGCACGTGCACGCCGTAGCCCTTACGGTCGCTTGCGAAGGACACGGCGCTGGTCCCACCCGTCACGCCGTGCCACGAGCCGCCCACGGCCAGGATCTCGAAGCCGCCGGTGTACATCTTGGCCATTCGCAGCGCCACTTCGTTGCTCTCGGAGCCCGTGTTCACGAATATCGACTTGGTGAGCGGTGCCGGCATCCAGTCGGTGGCCATCTTTTGCGCCAGCTCGGCCACGACTTCAGGAATCATGCCGCTGAACATGTGGAAGGCCTTCTCGCCGGCCTCGTGAACCGCGCGCACGATTGCCGGGTGGTTGTGGCCGATGGTGGCGCACATCTGGCCCGAGGTGAAGTCCAGGATCTCGCGGCCCGTGTCGTCGATGACGATGGCGCCGCGGGCGCTTCGGAACAGGTTGGGGAAGGTGTCGCCGCCGTAGCGCACCATGTATACCTTGGCCGCCGCGCGTAGTTGCTCGCTCATGTCCGAATCCTTTGCTGAAGTGGTGAGAAGATTCGTGAATGGTCGCGAGGAGCGGCGCCGCGGTCCAATGTCGAGTTTGCATCCAGGGGCAATGCGCGGCACGCATCGACGATGCGAACAACGAATTGGGATTCGACTTGCAAATTGCGCCCGCACAGGCGTCAATTCACCCTATGGACATTCGCTGGTTTCAGGATTTCGTCACCCTCGCCGAGGTGCAGAACTTCACGCGCGCGGCGGAGATGCGCAACGTGTCGCAAGCTGCGTTCAGCCGCCGCATCCAGGCGTTGGAGCAGTGGCTGGGCGCGAAGCTCATCGACCGCGCGAGCTACCCCACCAAGCTCACGGCGGCGGGTGAGCGCTTTCGCACGGTGGCCACGGGCCTGCTCAACCAGATCGCCGACGCCAAGGCCGAGATCGGCGACGCGCCCTCGCGCAACCACGTGCGCATCGCCTCCACCTATGCACTGGCCAGCACGCGGCTGCCCGGTTGGTGGGCTCGCTGGTCGAGCGCGGGCGAAATCAGTTGCAGCCTCGAGGTTGGCAATGTGCACGACACGGTGTCGGCCTTCAATGCGGGTTCGGCCGATGTGCTGATCGGGTTCCACCAAGCCGCTCACCCGGTGCAGATCGACCCAATGCGCTTCGAGCGGCACGAACTGGGCGTGGAAAAGGTGCGGCCCTACGTATCGCGCACATTGGCCGAGTCGGGACGGCTCGAACTGCCGGGCACGGCGTCGAAACCGTTGCCACTGTTGATGTATTCGGCAAGCGGCTACTTCGCCCGCGTGGTCGACTCGGCCATCGAACAGTCGGCGCAGGCGCTGGTCGGCTATCGCGCCTTCGAGGCCGAAATGACCGACGTGCTCGGCGACCTCGCGTTGCAGGGCCTCGGCATCGCATGGCTGCCTGACAGCTCGTTCGTCTCTGGCCGGCTGGCCGGGCTGGCGCCGCTGGGTGACGGCGCCTGGGACATCGAAGTGAGCATCGTGGCCTATCGCGCGCGGGTCAATGCGCGGGCGGTGGTGGGGCGGCTCTGGGAACAAATCTGTGCCGTGCATGACCTTGGGTGATGGCGACAGCGTGCCAGTTTCGAGCAATTTGGAACGGTATCGCGAAGTGGAAAAGCCGCCGCCTCTCGCTCAACTGCAGTCATGAAAACGCGAACAAGTCACTGGGGCGTCCGTTTGCCACCGTCCGCTTTCGCTCGTAGCTGCCGTTCCCCGCGCCAGCCGTAAGACCGCAACGGGCCCGGAGCGTTGGTTGGCGACATTCGGAAGCGGCCGCTCACGCGCGATTTCGCCCAGGTCGTCCACCGCGATCCGACGCTGGCGCCGAACTCGAACTTCCTAAACGATGTCGGCGAGGTCAAGTTCCAAAGTAGACCGGCCGTTCGTCACAGAAAAGGGCCAAGGTCGGGTTTCGGCGACCGCCGTCATTCGGCAGCCGAATTCGAAGGACAGCAGACAGTCTTCAGCAGCAGTTGGAGGCAGCGCGTCAATGATCGCAACTGGAGCTCTGCAGTCGACCAGCCGCCCTCCAACTGCCCTTTGGGCATCGGCCTACGACGGTGCTCCTTGGACCGCCTGTCTTCGGATCTGTTGGGTTTGTCTGCGGATGTAATGACTCAAGGCCCTCTTGACGTCGACTCGTTGACGAACTCGACGATGCTCAGACGTCGAGCACGTGGCGCAGCGCATGGAACGGCACCCGCCAAGTCCCGCCATCGCCGGTGCCGAGGGTAGCCGTGCGCTGGTTGATGCGCACGATCACGCCGGTGATGTTGCGACCATCACGGTCGTTGAACGTCACGGTGTCTCCGCGTTGGAACTCGCGCGCATGGGTTGTCGCGCTGGCAGGTTCCGGCGGCGGCTCATAGGGAGCTTGCTCGTCGCGACGTTCGGCACCGTGATAGCCCTGCATCGCCAGGCACGGGATCTTCCAGGTTCGCTTGGTGCCTTCTTCCAGTACCGTCGCCTGGGTATCCCGCATGGCGATGATCTTGCCGCGGCGCATCTGGCCGTCGCGGAAGTCGACGAACTGCACAGGCTGGCCAAGATGGAGGTTCGCACGTGCGGCAATTCCGCGACGCGGATCGGCCAACATGCCCTCGATCAATGCCTTGAGCTGGTAGAGCTGCGGGCTGCTCGCGCCCTCGAGGGCTTCCATCATCCGCGGGTCGGTGCCTTGCGAGTTCACTGCGTCTTCCTTCGTCGCGCAGCCTGCTTGCGTGGTTCAGGCCGCCAGTCGTTGCTCAACGTGTTGCCCGCCCATGTTCCATGGCAGCAACTCGTCGATGCGGTTGATCGGATGGTCGGCAATTCGGTCGAGCACGTCGCGCAGGTACGCCTGCGGATCGAGCCCGTTCAGCTTGGCCGACTCCACCAGACTGTAGATCGCCGCGGCCCGCTCGCCGCCGGCGTCCGAGCCCATGAAGAGATAGTTGGATCTCCCAAGGGCCACGCCACGCAGGGCACGCTCTGCGGCGTTGTTGTCGATCTCGATGCGGCCGTCGTCACGATAGCGCGTAAGCGAGCGCCAGCGCCCGAGCGAGTAGCCGATCGCCTTGGCCAGTTCCGACTTCCTCGAGACCCTGCCCAGCATGCTCTCGAGCCAGGCGCGCAGGTCTTCCAGCAAGGGCCCGGCACGCGCTTGTCGAGCCTGGCGTCTCACGTCCGGAGGTTGACCCCGGATCTGGGCTTCGATCGCATACAGCGCGGCGATGCGCTGGAGCGCCTGCTCGGCAATGGACCCTGGCACGAAGCCCTGGCTTTCATGCAGATCCCAGAACGGCCGACGCGCATGAGCCCAGCATGCCGCTTCGACGACGCGCCCGCTCGCGTAGATCTTCCCGTAGCCACCGTACGCATCGGCTTGGAGGATGCCGCTGTAGTTCGCAAGGTGTGTCTGCGGATGCTCGCCCTTGCGGTTGGGTGAGTAGCGATACCAGGCCGCAGGCGGATGCGTGTTTCCGGCCGGTCTGTCGTCGCGCACGTAGACCCACAGCCGGCCAGTCTTGGTGCGGCCTCGGCCGGGGTCGAGCACCGCCACCGGCGTGTCATCGGCGTGCACCTTCTCGCCGGCCAGCACGTAGCGGCCGAGCGCCGCCACCAGCGGGTCGAACAGTTTCTCGCTCTGGCCAACCCAGCCGGCCATGGTCGACGGGTCGATGACGACACCGTCGCGGGCATAGATGCGGCTCAAGCGGTGAAGTGGAATGTGATCGCAATACTTGGACACCAGCACGTTGGCCAGCAGCCCGGGGCCGGCCACACCGCGCGCGATCGGCCTGCTCGGCGCCGCCGCCTGGAAGATCGCTTCGCATGCCACGCAGGCCAGCTTGGGCCGCACGTGGCGGATCACCTTGAACCGCGAGGGTACGTACTCCAGTTGCTCCGAGACGTCCTGGCCGATCAGGCGAAGACGACCTCCGCAGGCGGTGCATCCGCATGGCTGGCCATTGCTGTCATGGTGAGCGGTGCTCGTTTGTGGCCGGTACACCTGGCTCTCGCGCGGCAGGTGGGCGGGCAGCGTGCGATCGATCTGTGGCGCGTTGGCAGCATCGGGTGCGGCCGGCACGATCGGCACGGAGCGTTCATACAGTGGTGCACCCTCCAAGAGAGCGATTTGAGGGTCGTCCAGCTGCTCGCTGGACGATCCGAAGCGAGCCCGGAGGCTTCGAAGCAATTGCAACTTGAGCTTGTCGACCATGAGCTTGAGGAGCACAACTTCGGCGTCTCGCTCCTCGACCACTCTCAGCAAACCCTCAACGGTGTGAGGTGCTGCGGGATCGTTGATAGGTGTCGTCACGTCCTCCACTGTGCCCGGCCCTCGACAGGTCGAACATCAGTGCTACACCGGAGAACTTCTCATCCAGTAGTTGCTCCGAGCCGGAGCGCGGAATCATGCAGCAAGCGTCGGCTCGTGTGTGCGCACCGGCATGCGCCAGTCGATGCCTTCCAGCAGCATGGACAGTTGCGCCGACGTGAGCGACACGCTGGCGGACGTGGCCTGCGGCCAGACGAAGCGGCCTCGCTCGAGTCGCTTGGCCAGAAGCATCAGTCCCTGGCCATCGAACCACAGGACCTTCAGGATGTCGCCGCGCTTGCCGCGGAAGACGAAGACGTGGCCACAGAACGGGTTGGCCGCGAGCGCCGTCTGCACCATCGCCGCCAGGCCGTCGAAGCCCTTCCTCATGTCGGTGTGGCCGGCTACGATCCACACGCGCGTGTTCGAGGGAAGACCAATCACGCGATGGCACCGAGTAGCCGCAGCACGCAGCGCACGCTGGCCTCGTCGACGGCTCCGCGCAGGCGAACACGTGTGGCTCCCACGTCGATCTCGATCACGCCGCTCGAAGGGCGAGGCGCAACGGCCTTGGGGGCCTTGGACACGGGATCCATCTGCACCGTTACCGGCAAGAGCGTCGGTCGCGCTGCAGCCTCGACTGCAGGTGCTTCGGCACGCAGTCGAAGCCGGCGCCAGTTGAACAGGAGATTGGCATTGATGCCGTGCTCTTGCGCGATGGCGGCGACCGACGCGCCGGGTTCCAGGCTGCGTTCGACCAACTCCTGCTTCAGCTCCTCGCTGTGCCTGCGCCGGGTGTCCTTGCCCGAAGTGACTCGCTTGTCCATATGTGCACGTACCGGTTAAATGCACACATCCAAGCGTGAGCATGATCAGGCGATCCTGCTCATGCCCGCGCGGTCCCGCCAGAGGGTGTTGAGGCCACGCTTACCTTGTTCTCGGCTTATTGATCCAGAACACATGCATGCTGTTCCGGGGCAAAACATTCGCAAACAGCGATCTAGGCTACATGTGGCCCGGAGACGGCCCTCACTGCCAAGAGGAACCAAGGGAATCCGCAAACAAGCAAGAGCGCGTTGAAGCCAGGGATCACGCTACTACCAATAGTTCCAAAAACACCATGTGCCACTCCGCCTTCCTGCGCCGGAGGGCGCCCATGAACCGAAGCTACGAAAGATGAGGTCGGCAATGGAAGCTCTAGAGACCAATCCCCTGAGTAGCAAGCCGGACTTGATCCCGCCGCTAATGCTGCCCGACGAGTGAAGGCAAAGAACAACGCCGAGGTGGAAGACATGGACTGCGCCCCGGACCCTGGCTTCAGCTCCCCACTCCGGCACGTTCGAGCATGGCGTGCAGCAGCACGTTGCAACCAGCGGTGATGTGCTCGGGCTTGGCGTCCTCGATTTCGTTGTGGCTGATGCCGTCCTTGCACGGGATGAAGATCATCCCGGCCGGTGCCAGCCGCGCCATGTAGATAGCGTCGTGCCCGGCGCCCGAAACGGCGCGCATGTTGCTGTAGCCGAGCATATCGGCCGCGCGCCCGACCGCCTCCACGCAGTCGGCGTGGAAACGTTGCGCCGGATAGCCCGAGACCTGCTCAATCTGGATGGGAAGGCCGGTCTCGGCGCTGAGCCTGGCAGCCACGGCGCGAATGTCGGCGTCCATTGCGTCGCACAGTTCGTCGCTGGCATTGCGCAGGTCGATCGAAAACTTCACGCGCCCCGGGATCACATTGCGGCTGTTCGGATGCACCTGCACCATGCCCACGGTGCCGCGACCGTGCGGCGGATGGCGGTGCGCGCAGGCCACCACTTCCTGCATCAGCCGGGACGCGACCTGCAGCGCATCCTTGCGTAAGGCCATCGGCGTTGGCCCGGCATGCGCCTCCATGCCGGTAACGGTGCAGTCGTACCATCGAATGCCGAGTACTCCGGTCACCACGCCGATGGTCTTGTCGTTGTCTTCGAGCACCGGCCCCTGCTCGATGTGGGTTTCGAAATACGCGCCGATCGCGTGTGCGCCGGGTTCCTCGCTGCCGAGGTAGCCGATACGCTCGAGTTCACCCTTGACCGTCTTGCCCTCGGTATCGGTGGCTGCGTAGGCATGATCGAGCGTGAAGGCCTTGGCGAACACACCCGAACCCATCATCACAGGAACAAAGCGCGAGCCTTCCTCGTTGGTCCAGAAGGCGACCTCGATCGGCGCTTCGGTCTCAATGCCGTGGTCGTTGAGGGTGCGCACCACCTCGATGCCGGCCAACACGCCGTAATTGCCATCGAACTTGCCGCCGGTGGGCTGAGTGTCAATGTGGCTGCCGGTCACGATGGGCGGCAGACTGTTGTTGCGGCCGGGTCGGCGCATGAAGCCGTTGCCGATCTTGTCGATCGTCACCGTCATGCCGGCCTCGCGCGCCCAGCTGGTAACCAGGTCGCGCCCTTGCTTGTCCAGGTCGGTCAGCGTGAGGCGGCACACGCCGCCTTTGGGGGTGGCGCCGATGCGTGCCAATTCCATCAGCGAGGCCCAAAGTCGCTCCCCGTCGATGCGAAGTTGGTGGATGGCCGGAGCCGTGTTCGTCTCCATTGGAGTCTCCTGTTCAGCGTTGCACCGCGGTCGGCGCGAGCCCTTGCGCACGCTTGGCCACGGCTTGGAAGTTGGCACCGAAGGCCGGACGCTTGAGGTAGCGGCCGCTGCCTTGCTCGGCGCGCAGATCGCCGTTGGCGTAGACCACACGGCCACGGCTCACGGTGTGGCTGGGAACGCCGCGTACCGAGCGTCCTTCGAAGATGTTGAAGTCGCCCCTGGAATGCTGGGTCTTGGCGGAAATCGTCTTCGTGCCGTGCGGGTCCCACATCACGAGATCGGCGTCGGCACCTTCGGCGATCACGCCCTTTCGTGGGTACAGATTGAATAGCTTGGCGGTGTTGGCCGAGGTCACGGCGACGAACTCGCTGGGCGTCAGCCGCCCGCTGTTGACGCCGGCATCCCAAATCACCGCCAGGCGCTCCTCGATGCCGCCGCAGCCGTTGGGGATCTGGGCGAAGTTGTCGCGCCCGGCGGCCTTCTGCGCCGCGCAGAAGGTGCAGTGGTCGGTGGCCGTGGTGTGCAGGTTGCCGGATTGCAGGCCACGCCACAGCGCCTCCTGGTGATCCTTGGGGCGAAACGGCGGGCTCATGACGTGGGCGGCGGCGCGCGCGAAGTCCGGGTCGCGGTAGACACTGTCGTCGATCACCAGATGCCCGGCCAGCACCTCGCCGTAGACGCGCTGGCCGCGCGCGCGGGCGCGGGCGATGGCCTCGGCAGCTTCGATGCAAGACACATGCACCACATAGATCGGCACGCCCAGCACGTCGGCGATCGCAATCGCGCGGTTCGCGGCCTCGCCCTCGACCATGGGCGGGCGCGACAGCGGATGACCCTCGGGCCCGGTGATGCCCAGCTTGGCTACTTCCTGCTGCAGCAGGTAGACCAGTTCGCCGTTCTCGGCATGCACAGTGGGCATGGCGCCAAGCTCAAGCGCGCGGCGAAAGCTGTTCACCAGGGTCTCGTCGTCGCACATGATGGCGTTCTTGTAGGCCATGAAGTGCTTGAAACTGTTGACGCCTTCTTGCTGCACCAGGGTGGCCATGTCGCGATGCACGCTGTCGCCCCACCAGGTGATGGCGACGTGAAAGCTGTAGTCAGCCGCCGCCTTCTCGGCCCAGCCGCGCCAGGTGCGGTAGGCCTCCATCAGCGGCTGCTGGGGGTCGGGAATCACGAAGTCGATGATGCTGGTCGTGCCGCCGGCCAGGCCGGCTGCCGTGCCACTGTAGAAGTCGTCCATGGCAACCGTGCCCATGAACGGCAGCTGCATATGGGTGTGCGGGTCGATGCCGCCGGGTAGCAGGTACTGGCCGCCGGCGTCCAGCGTCTGCGTGCCCGACGGGGCTTGGGCCTGCAGGTCGGCGCCGACGGCTGCGATGCGGCCGTCCATGCACAGGACATCGGCAGCGAACTCACGGTCGGCGTTGACCACCGTGCCGCCGCGAATCAAAAGGGCTGTACTCATGAAATTTGCTCCGGAAAATGAGGCCGCCGGTCTGGGGGCGGCCGGTCCATCAGGCGCGGCCCAGTGCCGTGCTCCGCGCCGCCACCTTGCCGGCCATGCCGACCCGGTAGACCACGGAAGCGATACCCAAGCCGACGAACCAGGCGTAGGTGTAGATCTGCTTGAACAGGTCGCCGACGTCGGGGAAGCTCTGCGGGAACGCCGCGTTCAGAAAGCCCGGCACATTGGGCAGCACACCCAGAACGAAGGCCAGCACGGCCACCCAGTTCCAGCCGCCGCGGTAGCTGTACTCGCCACCCTCGCAATAGAGCGCATCGACTTGCAGTTCGGTGCGGCGCAGCAGGTAGTAGTCGACGATCAGAATGCCCGCCACCGGGCCCAGCAGCGCCGAGTAGCCGATCAGCCAGGTGAAGATGTAGCCCTGGGTCGACTCGAGGATCTTCCACGGCATGATCGCAATGGCGATGCCGACCGTGATGTAGCCGCCGGTCTTGTAGCTGACGTGGCGTGGGCTCAGCGCCGAGAAGTCGTAGGCCGGTCCGACCAGATTGGCTGCCAGATTCACGCTCACGGTGTCAATCAGCAGGATGATCAGTGCGATCAGCACCGCTGCGCCGCTCATGCGGCTGGCCAGGTCCACCGGGTCCCAGATCGCCTTGCCATAGATCACCACGGTCGCCGAGGTCACGAACACCGCCAGCGCCGCCAGCAGGCCCATGGGCGCGGGCAGGCCCACTGCCTGGCCCACGAGCTGGTCGCGTTGCGACTTGGCAAAGCGCGTGAAGTCGGGAATGTTGAGCGCCAGCGTGGCCCAGAAACCGACCATGGCGGTCAGCGAGGGCCAGAACACGGCGCTGAACTGGCCGGCCTTCTTGCCGCCTTCGACGAACTGCGAAGGTTGCTCGAGGACGGGGCCGAAGCCGCCCGCCTGCTTGTAGGCCCAGGCCAGCAGCACGAAGCAGATGACGATCTTGATCGGTGCGGTATAGGTTTCGAGCTTGCGGATGGACTCGATGCCATGCACCACGAAGTAGAACTGGATGGCCCAGAACAGCAGGAAACAGACCAGCTGGCCGAGGTTGATGCCCAGGCCGGCGATCTTGTCGCCCGCCAGCGGCTGGCCGAGCAGGACACCGACCAGGGTGTAGATCATCATGCCGCCGAACCAGGTCTGTATGCCATACCAGCCGCAGGCGACCAGGGCGCGCAGCAGCGCCGGAAGCCGCGCGCCGCGCGTGCCGAATGAGGCGCGCGCCAGCACGGCATAGGGAATGCCGTACTTGGCACCGGCGTGGCCGATCAGCAGCATGGGCAGCAGCACGATCAGGTTGCCGAGGAACACCGTGCCCACGGCCTGCCGCCAGGACATGCCGCTTTCGATCAGGCTGGCGGCCAGGGTGTAGGCCGGAATGCACATCACCATGCCCACCCACAGGGCGGTGAAATGGAACCAGCGCCAGGTGCGCTGGGCGGCGCTGGTGGGCGCCAGGTCCTCGTTCCAGAGCCCGCTGTGTGGGCGCGGCCGATTGTCAGTATGCATGGATTTGTCTCCTTGGTGGGGTTGCGGCTCAGGTCATCTGCGGGAAAGCAAACTCCGGACCGCGGGCAATGCTGTCGGGCCAGCGCTGCATCACCGCCTTGTGGCGGGTGTAGAACCGCACCGCCTCGGGTCCGTAGGCATGATGGTCGCCGAACAGGCTGCGCTTCCAGCCGCCGAAGCTGTTGAAGGCCATGGGCACCGGCAACGGCACGTTGACGCCGACCATGCCGACCTTGATGTTGCGCACGAACTCGCGCGCCACGTTGCCATCTCGAGTGAACACCGCCACGCCGTTACCGTACTCGTTGGCATTGATCATTGCCACCGCGCTGGCCAGGTCCGGCGCGCGCAGCACGCACAGCACCGGGCCGAAGATCTCCTCGGTGTAGACGACCATCTGCGGCTCGACGTGGTCGAGCAGCGTGCCGCCGACAAAAAATCCGTTCTCGAATCCAGGCACCTTGTATTGCCGGCCGTCCACCACCGGCTGCGCGCCCTCCTCGATGCCCTGGCCGATCAGGCTCTCGATGCGCTGTTTGGCTTGCTTGGTAATGACCGGGCCCAAGTCGGCGCTGTCCTGGTGGCCTTCGCCGATCTTCAGCGCCTTGACGCGTGGTGCCAGCGCGGCGACCAGCTGGTCACCGACATCACCCACCGCCACGGCGACCGAGATCGCCATGCAGCGTTCGCCGGCAGATCCGTAGGCTGCGCCGATCAGCGCGTCCGCTGCCTGCTCGAGGTCGGCATCGGGCATCACCACCATGTGGTTCTTGGCACCACCGAGCGCCTGCACCCGCTTGCCGTGCGCGCTGCCGGTGGCGTAGATGTACTCGGCAACCGGCGTCGATCCGACGAAGCTGATGCCGTCGATGGCGGGGTGGCGCAAGATCGCGTCGACCATCGTCTTGTCGCCCTGGACCACGCTGAAAACGCCGTCGGGCAGGCCGGCTTCCTTCAGCCACTGTGCCATCAACAGGCTGGCCGAAGGGTCACGCTCGCTGGGCTTGAGGATGAAGCAGTTGCCGCAACCGATCGCCAGCGGGAACATCCACAGCGGAACCATGGCCGGAAAGTTGAAGGGCGTGATGCCGGCCACCACCCCCAGCGGCTGGCGCACCGACCAGGCGTCCATGCCACGCGAGATCTGCTCGGTGTACTCGCCCTTGAGCAACTGCGGCATGCCGGTGGCGAACTCGATGTTCTCGATCCCGCGCGCCACTTCGCCCAAGGCATCGGGCAGCGTCTTGCCGTGTTCACGCACAAGGCATTCGGCCAGTTGCGCGCGCCGGGCCTGCACAATTTCAAGAAAGCGGAACATCACGCGCGAACGCTGCAGCGGCGGCGTCTGCGCCCAGGCCGGCAGGGCGGCCAGCGCGCCGGCCACGGCGTCGTCGAGATCGGCTTCGCTGCCCAGCAACAACGTGCCCTGCACCTCCCCAGTGGCGGGATTGAAGATGTCCTGCCCGCGCGCGCCGCTTCCGCGCATCAGTCTTCCGGCGATCCAGTGGGAGACTTCATAGTGGTTCATGCTGTGGGCTCTCAGGCAGTGGCGGCGGTTTGGGTGTCCGCGCGCATCGGGTTGTTGGGGTGGGTGGTCCAGTTGGCGTATTCGCCGCTGACCCGAAGACCGGTGCGCTTGTCGATCTCGCCGGGCGCGAGCGTGCGCATCGTGATGGTGTCAGGCACCGGGCAGATCGACACGCAGAGGTTGCAGCCGACGCACTCCGCATCATTGACCTCAAAGTGGCGCTTGCCGTCCTTGGTGGCCGTGATGGCCTGGTGCGAGGTGTCCTCGCACACCACGTGGCAGCGGCCGCACTGGATGCACGAGTCCTGGTTGATGACCGCCTTGTCGATGTGGTTCAGGTTGAGCGCCTTCCAGTCCTTGACGGTCTCGACGGCGCCGCCGCGAAAATCCTCGATCGAGCGATAACCCTGCTGGTCCATGAAGTTGGACAAGCCGTCGCATAGGTCTTGCACGATCTTGAAGCCGTAGACCATAGCGGCGGTGCAAACCTGTACCGTGCCGCAACCCAGCGCGATGTACTCGGCCGCGTCACGCCAAGTGGTCACGCCACCGATGCCCGAGATTGGCAGGCCTGCGGTGGCCGGGTCGCGCGCGATTTCGGCCACCATGTTCAGCGCGATCGGCTTGACCGCCGGGCCGCAGTAGCCGCCGTGCGAACCCCGGCCGTCGGTGCTCGGGCTCATGACCATGCGATCGAGGTCGACCCCCATTACCGAGTTGATGGTGTTGATCAGCGAAACCGCATCGGCGCCGCCAGCCTTGGCCGCACGCGCGGGGTGCCGCACGTCGGTGATGTTGGGCGTGAGCTTGACGATGGTCGGCAACGACGAGTAGTGCTTGCACCACTCGGTGACGCGCTGAATGTACTCGGGCACCTGGCCGACGGCCGCGCCCATGCCGCGCTCGCTCATGCCATGCGGGCAGCCGAAGTTCAGCTCGATGCCGTCGGCGCCGACGTCTTCGACCATCGGCAGGATGCGCTTCCAGGATTCCTCCATCACCGGCACCATCAGGGACACCACCATCGCGCGATCCGGCCAGTTGCGTTTGACGCGCCGGATCTCCTCCAGGTTGGTGCGCAACGGCCGATCGGAGATCAGCTCAATGTTGTTCAGACCGATGACGCGCCGGTCCTGCGACATCAGCGTGGAATAGCGCGGTCCGTTGACGTTGACCACCGCCGGGTCTTCGCCCAGGGTCTTCCAGACCACGCCGCCCCAGCCCGCCTCGAAGGCGCGGGTGACGTTGATTTCCTTGTCAGTGGGCGGCGCCGACGCAAGCCAGAACGGATTTGGGCTCTTGATGCCCACGAAATTGGTGCTCAGATCAGCCATGCTGGTTCTCCGGGGTCGATTGGGGTTCAGCCGCTGCAGCAGGCTTGCGCAGCGCGAGGTCGATGGACACAGCAGAACGCTTACCGTGTTCGACCGCTTCGACGGTCAGGTCGCGCCCGCCGTGGCGGCAGTCGCCGCCGGCCCAGACGCGGGCGCGGCTGGTCAGGCCGTCTTCATTGGTGACGATGCGCCCACCGTTGAGCTTGATGGTCGCGCCAGCTGGCTCGGCAACATAGGTCTGACCGACGGCCCTGAGCACCATGTCGGCTTCGAGCGTGAAGAACTCGCCGGTCTCGACCAGCTTGCCTTCCTTCAACGCGGTGCCCGCGAAGCGCATGCCGCAGAGCTCGCCGCCTTCACTGATGACTTCCTTGGGTGCGGCCCGGTGGCGGATCGTCACGCCATGGGTCTGCGCCCACTGCTGCTCGACGGTTGAAGCCGACAAGGCTTCAGGCCCACGCCGGTAGACGATGGTCACCTGCTCGGCGCCGAGCAAACGCGCCTGCACTGCCGCGTCGACGGCGGTCATGCCGCCGCCGATGACGACCACCCTCCGCCCCACCGGCACTTCGGCCGGGCTGGCGGCCTGGCGCAGTTCCGCGATGAACTCCACCGCATCGCGCAAGCCGGAGACTTGCGGCTCGGCAATGCCAAGTGCATTCACGCCCGCCAGGCCCACCCCCAGGAACACGGCGTCGAACCGTGCGAGCAGGCTGTCGAGCGTGAATTCGCGTCCCAACTGCTGGCCGTTGTGCACCTCGATGCCGCCGATCGACAGCAGCCATTCGATTTCCTGCTGGGCGAAGTCGCCAGCGGTCTTGTAGGTGGCCAGGCCGTACTCATTCAGCCCGCCAAGCTTGGGTTTGGCGTCAAACAACGCAACCGAATGACCCCGGCGCGCCAGCCCATGGGCACAGGCGAGGCCAGCCGGGCCGGCCCCGACCACCGCAATGCGGAAACCTGTTGAAGCCGCGCGCGTGAACAGGGGCGCGCCCGGGTTGGCGAAGTAGGCATCCGTCGCGTAGCGCTGCAGCGCACCGATCTCGACGGGCTTTTCCTCGTTCGTGTTGCGCACGCAAGCCTGCTCGCACAGCACCTCCGTGGGGCACACGCGGGCGCAGATGCCGCCGAGCGGGTTGGCCTCGAGGATGGCGCGCGCCGCGCCACGGTTGTTGTCCTGGGCGATGCGCTGAATGAAGGTCGGGATGTCGATGCCCGTCGGGCAGGCCGTGGTGCAGGGCGCATCAAAGCAGTAGTAACAGCGTTCGGCCTCGATCAGCGCCTGGGCGCGGGTCAGCGGCGGATGGGCATCGCCGAAGTTCCTCGCGTAGTCGGCCAGATTCAGGCGGGCGGCGTGAATGCCGCAGGCGCGGGTGGAGGGGGTCTCCATGGGGTTTCTCCTTGTGGCTGTTGCGGGTACGGCTCAGTGCTGAGCCATGACGTGACGGATCGCGCGCCGCAGGCCATCGCTCATGGCCTGCAATTCGTCGACGGTCGAGATGAAGGGGGGGCCGAGAGCGATCGTGTCGGCGGTGAAGCGCAGCAACAGTCCTTCGTCGAGGGCACGCTCGAACACTTTCATCGCACGCACGCCGGGGTTGCCGGGAATGGGCTCGAGGTCGATGCCGGCCGCCAGGCCCACGTTGCGCACATCGATCACGCCGGCCTCGCCGCCCAGGCCATGCACCACCTCCTCCAGCACGATCATCTGCGCGGCGCTGAACACGCCGTCGGCATCGGGCACGATGGACGCACCGACAGCCTGGTAGTCGGCATCGCTGGCGGCGATGCCGGCGCCCGCACCGGACTCAACATACACCTCATGGCCGCGCGCGCAGAGCTCGCGCACGTTGGCGGGCACCAGACCGACGCGGTATTCCCGAACCTTGATTTCCTTCGGCACTCCGATTCGCATGGCCTGGCTCCTTGTCTGAAGTTGATGCGTCGACGTGGAGAACTTTACTAGTTAGTAAATTTCTTCTAGTTGGTAAAAACCCGTGGGCGAATTTGGGGACAATCACGCCATGAGCACTTCACCCAGACGTGGGTCTGCACCTTCCTTGCGCAGTCAAGCCACCGTCGCCGAGCTGAGCACCGCGCCGCGGGCGCCGCGGGCTGCACGCCTGCGCAAGCAGGAGCTGATCCTGCTGGAAGCCGAGCGGCAGTTCGCCCGCTTCGGCTTCGAGGGCGTGTCGTTGGATAGCATTGCTGCCGAGCTCGGCATTAGCCGCCAGAACATGCTGTACTACTTCTCGAGCAAGGAAGAGCTGTACGGTGCTGTGCTTGATGCCGTGATGGAGTCTTGGTTGGGTAGCATGGACGTGATGGCCAAGAAGCACGATCCCGAGGCCGCGATCAGCAGCTACATCCGCGCCAAGCTAAGCTTCTCGCGGGACCGCCCCAGCGGGTCGGCCGTCTTCACCCGCGAGGTCATGGCCGGCGCGCCTCGTTATGCCGACAAGTTGGCCGAACGCGTGATTCCCAAACTGCGCGCCGACGTACGGGCTTTTGAACGATGGGCACGGCAAGGTCTCATCGAACGGGTCGATTTCACCCACCTGATGTTCGTCATCTGGTCGGCCACCCAGGCCTACGCAGACCTGGCACCTCAGTTCGCGCTGTTGGTCGGCAAGCAGCACCTGGACAACGGCGACTTTGAAGCGGCCCATGCATTGATCACCAACCTGGTGATGAGAAGCTTGAGGAAGTGA
Organism: Variovorax sp. P4_B11; assembly: GCF_056402355.1. Taxonomy (NCBI): domain Bacteria; kingdom Pseudomonadati; phylum Pseudomonadota; class Betaproteobacteria; order Burkholderiales; family Comamonadaceae; genus Variovorax; species Variovorax sp. P4_B11. Next base: position 69,553 of record NZ_JBFUHO010000027.1, on the reverse strand, counting down.
CCCACAGAGCTTTTTTCCGCGCTGATGTGGGCGTTGCTCCTGTATCGCCTGAGCCGATGAACAGGCTTTTCAGGGGGCGGCTCTGCAGCGTTTGCGGCCCTTCCCTGCCGCCCGGCGAACTCACGCTGTAAGCCCGATTCCTGTCATCCCGATGCCATGGGGATTTCAGCATCGACGGCCGGTTTCAAGGTGGTGCAGACATAGCCGTTGCCGTTGCCGTTGCTCAAGCTGGACCCCGCCTCGGCGACCAAGGCCCATCGAATGGCAGCTATCCAATCAGCCGGAATGGAACTCCGGGCCCACTGCAGCCATACAGCACCCGCGATTGAGCGCCGCGAAGCGGTCGTTCAACAAACCCACAAGGATCTGACGACCCAGCTGTAGGTAGTCTTGGAAAGACCTGTCGAGTACTTCAACACACTGCAGAACTGACGTCCGTGTCCCGGAGCGCAGATGCTGGGGGCCTCCTACGATCGCCGACACGATCACTGCCGGCCCGCAAGGCGGTGCGGTTTGCGACCTCGCGGTGCGCAGTGAAGAGGCGATACTCCCTGCCTTCAGCCCCATGTCATTGGCCTTCGTCGTGCCGATGCCAAAGCCATCGGCATGAGCTTTCCAATGTGCCGAAACAGGCTCATGGCGTCGGCATAGTCGAGGGCGTTTGACCATTTGAAGGTCTGTGCCGTCGAAGGGCGGCGCGCTGCCACCGTGCCTTTTTGCTATTTGGCCAGTCCCTTGATCATGTCGACGACTTCAGGATTGGCGAGCGTGGACGTCGCCAGGATCCTGGCCATTCGAAATCGCTGCGAGCACGCCGCGGATGATCTTTACTGGCTCACGTAGCGCTCCGGATCCTTCCAGATGGTCTTGAAGGATCCGGGCCACGGATTGCGGATACAGGTGCTGCCCGCCCCGCTCGGGAGCTCCTTTCCCTAGTCATCGTAGATCACCGATTGAATGCCTGGGGTTGTACTTCGCGGGCTCGTCGGGTCCGTTGCGCCGCAGCGCGCGAATAGCTGTCGGCCATGTGTGCAAGCTCCATCCGGATGATGAGCCCGGACCGGCGGGGCGTCGCCGCCGAGTTGACTCAGAAGCTTGCTGAAGGGGGAATCAACCTCCGCGGGTTCTCGGCCTCCGTGATTGGCAGACAATGTGCGGTCTACGTGGCGGTGGACACTCGCTGGACGACGCCAATAAGGCGATGGCAGTCTTGGCGAAGGCCTGAAAGGCGCTGCCGAGTGGTCTCCGGCGAATCGAGGGACTGGTCGTCATCTCATCAACAGTCAGCCCCAGCGGTCGTCCTTCACCCTGACCACGCCGCCCTCGACGCGGACCGGGAACGTTGCCACCGGTTCATACGCGGGCGCTGAGCGCGCCGCGCCGGTAAGAATCGAAAAGTGCGCGCCGTGGCGCGGGCAAATGATCTCCTCGCCCGCCACTTCCCCGCCCGAGAGTGTCTCGGCCTCGTGGCTGCAGATGTCCTCGATGGCGTAGTAGCGGCCGTTCAGGTTGAACACGGCGATCGGCGTGCCTTCGATCTCCAGCGTGCGCGCGGTGCCGGGCGGAAAGTCCTCCACCCGGGCGACGGCGACCCATTCGGCCATGTCAGATCATCCCCAGATCCAAGCGTGCCGCTTCGCTCATCCGGTCGCGCGACCAGGGCGGATCCCAGACCAACTCCACCCGTGCTTCGTTGACGCCCTGCACCGCCTCCACCGCGCGCTCCACGGTCGCGGGGAAGGTTTGCGCCACCGGACAGCCCGGGGCGGTCAAGGTCATCCGGACCTGCACCTTTCCCGCAGCCTCATCGACATCGAGCCTATAGACCAGGCCCAGATCGTAGATGTTGACCGGCAACTCCGGGTCGTACACCGTGCGCAGCGCGGCGATCACGCGGCCCTCAAGCCCTTCCGGCTCGGTCTCGCGCGTGGGCTCAAGTTGCTGTGCCCTGTACAACCAGTCGACGATGCTCATTGCTTCACTCCGTGGACACCGGCCGGGTCTCGTCATGCAGCGCCGCGTGCAAGGTGTGCCAGGCCAGTGCGGCGCACTTCACCCGCACCGGAAATTCGTGCACGCCGGACAGCACCTCCAGCTTGCCCAGCTGCACTGCGGAGTCCGCGCCATGGCCCGTGGTCAACAGCGCAAGGAATCCCTCGAACAGCGCCTGCGCCTTTTGCTCGGTCTTGCCCTTCAGCGCTTCCGTCATCAGCGAGGCCGAGGCGGTGGAGATGGCGCAGCCTGCCCCCTCGAAGGTCACGTCCTCGATCACTCCATCGACCAGCTTCAGGTACAGCGTCAGCTTGTCGCCGCACAAGGGATTGAAGCCCTCGGCGCTGCGGTTCGCACCCGCCAGGCGCCCGAAATTCCGGGGCGTGCGGTTATGGTCGAGGATGACCTCCTGGTAGAGATCACGCGGATCGGGCATGGCCAAAGACCTCCTGCACCTTGCGTACGGCGCGGAACAGCGCGTCCACTTCGGCGCGCGTGTTGTAGAGCGCGAACGAGGCGCGCACCGTTGCCGGCACATGGAAGTGCTCCATCACCGGCATGGCGCAATGGTGTCCCGTGCGCACAGCCACGCCCTCGCCATCGAGAATCGTTCCGACATCGTGCGGATGCACGCCGTCGAGCACGAACGACAGGATGCTCGCCTTGTCCTTCGCGGTGCCGATGAGGCGCAGGCCGGAAACTGCGCGCGCCTGCTCGGTGGCGTAGGCGAGCAGTTGGTGCTCGTGCGCAGCGATGGCGTCGAGTCCGATTGCGCTCATGTAATCGATCGCCGTGCCAAGACCGATCACCCCGGCGATATGGGGAGTACCCGCCTCGAACTTGTAGGGCAGGTCGTTGAAGGTGGTCTTGGCGAAGGTCACCTCGCGAATCATGTCGCCGCCACCCTGGTACGGAGGCATCGCGTCCAGCAGCGCCGCCTTGCCGTAGAGCACGCCGACGCCGGTTGGGCCATACAGCTTGTGGCCCGAGAAGGCGTAGAAATCGCAGTCGAGCGCCTGCACATCGATCTTGATGTGGGGCGCTGCCTGGGCGCCGTCGATGAGCACCGCAGCGCCTTTGGCGTGGGCAAGATCGATGATGCGCTTCACCGCATTGATGGTTCCCAGCGCGTTCGACAAATGAGTCACCGCGACGAACCGGGTGCGCGCACCGAGCAAGCGCTCCAACTCGCCCGGCACCAGCTCACCGTCGTCGTCGATCGGCGCTACCCGCAGCACCGCGCCGCTGCGCTCGCACAGCAACTGCCATGGCACGATGTTCGAGTGGTGCTCCATCTCCGTGATGAGAATCTCGTCGCCCGGCTGCAAGCGCTGCCCCCAACTCGCCGCCACGAGGTTGATGGCCTCCGTGGCGCCGCGCACGAACACGATTTCCTCGCGCCGTGCCGCGTTGATGACGCGCCTCACGGTATCGCGCGCGGCCTCGTAGGCGTCGGTTGCCTGCTGGCTCAAGGCATGCACGCCACGGTGAATGTTGGCATTGAGCTCGGCGTAGTAGCGCGCCTCGGCATCGATCACGCACTGCGGCTTCTGGCTGGTGGAGGCGTTGTCGAGGTAGACGAGGGGCATACCGTGCACGCTGCGGTGCAGGATCGGGAAATCCTCGCGCAGCCGCGCCACGTCGAAGGCCAAGATCGGCGCCGCGCCGCGCAATGCGCCCAGTTCGCTCGCTGCGCTCTTCACAGCAGCTCCTTCACCTGCTCGGGCAGCCGGCCGCGCAGCAGTTGCTCCAGGCGCGAGCGCAAGGGCACGCAGCTCACCCGTGTCGCGACGTCCTCGGCAAAGGCGAAGGTCAGCAGCGCGCGCGCCGACGCGTCATCCATCCCGCGCGAACGCAAGTAGTAAATCTGCTCGGCGTCGAGCTGGCCGACGGTGGCGCCATGGCTGCACTTCACGTCGTCGGCATAGATCTCCAGTTGCGGCTTGGTATCGACCTCGGCGTTGTCCGACAGCAGCAGATTGCGGTTGGATTGCTGTGCGTCGGTGCGCTGCGCGTCGGGATGCACGATCACCTTGCCGTTGAACACCGCGCGCGAGGCGCCGTCTAGCACGCCCTTATAGAACTCGCGGCTGGTGCCGCGCGGTCGCAGGTGGTCGATGCGGGTGTGATGGTCCATGTGCTGCCTGCCGTTCGCCATGTACAGGCCAATCAGCGTGGCTTCGCAGCCCGGTGCGTTGAGTCGCGTGCCGATGTCGTTGCGCGAGAGCCGCCCGCCCAGCGCAAAGGACTGCGACGTGAACCGGGTGTCGGGCCCCTGCTCGGCGCGAATGTCGGCGATGTGATGGCCGCGCAGGCTCTCCTGCTGCAGCTTGGTATGGATGATGGTCGCGCCCGCGTCGGCCTGGATGTGCGTGACCGCGTTGGTGAGGTACGTGGCATCATTGATGCCGACGTAGTGCTCGATGATCTCGGCCCGCGATCCGGTGCCGGCGCGGATGATGTTGCGCGAGTGAACGGCAAGATCGGCGTCCGTCGTGATGAACAGCAGATGGATCGGCTCATCGACCGCACATCCCGCGGCGAGATCGATGTGCGCCCCATCGGCCCAGAACGCAGCGTTGAGCGCCGTGAAGCCGTTGACGAGCGCTTCGGCATCGCGGGTGAACACGGCTTCGAACCGATCCGGGCGGTCCGCGAGCGCCGTTGCGAGGCTGCCGACTTCGGCGCCGCGCGGCAGGGAACCGGGGCGCGACAACCCTGGCGCATGACGTCCGTTGATGAACACCAGCAGGTGGCTTGTGGCCACGGCCAGCTCATCGACCTGATCCGCGCCGACGCTGTTAAACGATTCGGGCACGAACTTGAAGGTGCGCTTCTCGAGGGTTGCCACGCTGGTGTACTTCCAATCTTCGTCTCGAAGAGTCGGAAAGCCCAGCTCGGCGAAGCGCTCGAACGCGACCGCGCGCGTGCGTTGCAGCCACGGCAGCCGTGCGCCCACGAGGCGAGGCTCTAGCTGCGCGAATTGCGCGCGGTAGAGATCTTTATTCATCATGGTCGTGCCGTTTCATTCAGCGCCTGAGCCTGAGCCTGCGCCTCGACCCAGCCATAGCCGCGGCTTTCCAGCTCCAATGCCAGCTCCGGAGGACCGGACCTGGCGATGCGCCCCTGCGCCAGGACGTGCACCTGATCCGGCACGATGTAGTTGAGCAACCGCTGGTAGTGCGTCACCAGGATGATTGCGCGCTGCGGGCTGCGCATGGCTTCAACACCATGGGCGACGACCTTGAGCGCATCGATGTCGAGGCCGGAGTCGGTCTCGTCGAGGATCGCGAGCTTCGGCTCTAGCACCGCCATCTGCAGAATCTCGTTGCGCTTCTTCTCGCCGCCCGAGAAGCCTTCGTTCACCGAGCGGTAGAGCAGGCCCTGATCCATGTCCATCAACTTCAACTTGCCTTTCACCAGGGCGAGGAAGTCGATCGCATCCAGTTCCTGCTCGCCGCGGTGCTTGCGGATCGCATTGAGGGCCGCCTTGAGCAGATAGATGTTCGCCACGCCGGGGATCTCCACCGGGTACTGGAAGGCGAGGAAGATCCCTTCCCGAGCGCGCGCCTCGGGCGGCATGTCGAGCAGGTTCTTCCCGACGTAGAGTACCTCGCCGGCCGTCACGACGTAGTCCTCCCGCCCGGCCAGCACATGCGCCAGCGTGCTCTTGCCCGAACCGTTGGGCCCCATGATGGCGTGGACCTCGCCGGCATGCACCGTGAGGTCGATGCCACGGAGGATGGGTTTGCCGTCGACCGAAACGTGCAGATTCTTGATGGACAGCATCAACCTATGCTCCCTTCGAGACTTACGCCGAGCAGCTTCTGCGCTTCCACCGCGAACTCCATCGGCAGCTCCTTGAACACTTCCTTGCAGAAGCCGTTCACGATCATCGACACCGCGTCCTCCGCCGAGAGTCCGCGGCTCTGGCAGTAATAGAGTTGGTCTTCGCCGATGCGCGAGGTGGAGGCCTCGTGCTCGACCCGGGCGGTGGGGTTCTTCACCTCGATGTAGGGGAAGGTGTGAGCGGCGCACTTGTCGCCCAGCAGCAATGAGTCGCACTGCGTGTAATTGCGCGCGCCGACGGCGCTCTTCGCGACCTTCACCTGCCCCCGGTAGGCGTTGCGTCCATGGCCGGCCGAGATGCCCTTGGAGAGGATCGTGCTTCTGGTGTTCCTGCCGAGGTGGATCATCTTGGTGCCGGTATCCGCTTGCTGGTAGTGGTTGGTCAGCGCCACCGAATGGAACTCGCCCACGGCGTTGTCGCCCTGCAGGATGACGCTCGGATACTTCCAGGTGATCGCCGAGCCGGTTTCCACCTGGGTCCAGGAAATCTTCGAGTTCGCGCCGCGGCAGTCGCCGCGCTTGGTGACGAAGTTGTAGATGCCGCCCTTGCCGTCCTTGTCGCCCGGATACCAGTTCTGCACTGTCGCGTACTTGATCTGCGCGTCGTCGAGCGCAATCAACTCGACGACGGCGGCGTGCAACTGATTCTCGTCCCGCATCGGCGCCGTGCAGCCTTCGAGGTAGCTGACGTACGCGCCGCGGTCGGCGATGATCAGGGTGCGCTCGAACTGGCCGGTGTTGCTGGCGTTGATGCGAAAGTACGTCGACAGCTCCATCGGGCAGCGCACGCCGGGCGGGATGTAGCAGAACGAGCCGTCGGTGAAGACTGCCGAGTTCAGCGTCGCGAAGAAGTTGTCGGTGTAGGGCACCACCGAGCCGAGGTATTGCCGGACCAGATCGGGGTGGTTCTGCACGGCCTCCGAGAACGAACAGAACACGATGCCGAGTTCGGCGAGCTTCGCCTTGTAGGTCGTGGCCACTGAAACGCTGTCGAACACTGCATCCACCGCGACGCCCGCGAGCAGTTCTCGCTCCTGGAGCGGCACACCGAGCTTTTCATACATCCGCAGCAACTCGGGATCGACCTCGTCCAGGCTCTGCGGTCCGCTCTTCTGTGATTTCGGTGCGGAGTAGTAGGCGATGTTCTGGTAGTCGATGGGCGGATGCTCGACCGTCGCCCACTGCGGCTCGGTCATGGTCAGCCAATGGCGATAGGCGTTCAGCCGCCACGCCAGCATGAATTCCGGCTCGTTCTTCTTGGCGGAAATCACGCGGATCACGTCCTCGCTCAGCCCGCGCGGCACGGTGTCCGTGTCCACGGCGGTGAAGAAGCCGTGCTGGTAGTCGCGGCTGATCAGAGCATCGAGTTGGTGTGCCGGCGCAGTCATGTGGAGCTCCTTCACGCGAGCGCGCGCGGCCGCAGTGCACGCCGAGCGTCCAGATGGACGGGCTTGAACGTCGGTTGCGCCAGGTCCGCCAGCGTCATCTGGCCCAGGGCATCCAGAACCACGCGATTGATACGTTGCCAATTCGTGTGGATCGAGCACGACCCTTCCAGCGCACAGAGGCCGGCGATGGCACTGCATTCGGTCAGGCCGATCGGGCCTTCCAGGGCGTCGATGAGCTCGGCAATCGAGATCTCGCCGGCGGGCCGCGACAGCATGTACCCGCCCTTCACGCCACGCACTGATCGCAGCAGGTTGACCCGTGCCAGGATCTTCAGGACCTTGCTGGCTGTGGGCAAAGCCACGCCAATCGTCCCCGCCAGTTCGGTCGCGGCATGAATCCGATCCGGCTCGCGCGCGATATGGGCCATCGCCACGGTGCCGTAGTCGGTCAACTTGCTCAGTCTCAGCATTGGCATCACCCCAGTGAAAGATTGGTACCAATTTGGTGCTGATTAGTTCCCGATGACGGGATTTGCTCGAGAGGACCGGCAGAGTGCGTATATCGAAGTTCAGACTGCGATGGGCGATTCGCAGCGCCGTTTCAGCATTCGCGGGGATCAAAGCCCGGGCGAAGATGAACTCAAGGTAGCTCGCCCCGTCGGGAGGCGGAGCGACGATCTGGCCGGGCTGCGCCGTAATGGTGACCCCCCGTGACCCCGGGTACCGACTGCGCGGCTGCCAGGCCTTCGAGGCCGTGGCAAATGCCGCGCTGCGGAATGGGGATCATCATGACCCCCGCGGCGGCGCCCTCGCCGGCAAGGCCGAGCGGTTCTGCCAGCGGCGAAATACGGCCCGTCCAGGGGATCGGGCTTTTCGAACAGGGCAAGGGTCGAGAGCTCGCCCCGTTCCAAGGTGCCTTCCGGCGCGTACTCCCGTCCGGGAATAAAGGCCTCAATGATCAATCCCAGCTCCTGGGCGTCCCGGTCGGCCCGGGTCTGGATGGCCTGCACCCGGTTCACGGCTCGAAATAGCTCTTCGGGATCATCGGCGGATCACGCCGCGGCTCCCTGGGGCGCGCCAATCATCTTGGCCGGTCGTGTTGCCTCAACGGGCAGGCTTGACAGAGGGCGCGCTCAAGCTGCAGAAGCTCGGGCTGATTCGCTGCTGCGCAAGCGGGCAAGAGTACGAACCGCTGCTGTCCCAGAAGCTTGCGTACCAGGCATCAAACGACCGCACCGAACAGTGCGCCCACACCCGCGGTGATCGCCATCGCGAGCGCTCCCCAGAAGGTCACCCGCCAGGCGCCCATCAGAACGCCGGCGCCGCCAGCGCGCGCGGCGACGGCACCCAACAAGGCCAGGAAGAAGAGTGCCGTCCCTGATATCCATGGAATCACGCTCTGTGCGGGCGACAACGCCGTCACCGCCAGCGGCAGCGCCGCACCGACCGCGAAGCTGGCGGCCGACGCCAGCGCGGCCGTAACCGGCCGCGCGATCTGGGCTTCGAAGATGCCGAGCTCGTCGCGCCCATGGGCACCGATGGCGTCGTGCGTCATAAGTTGCTCGGCCACCTGCTGCGCCAGGCCCGGCTCGAGCCCTCGGCCGACATAGATAGTCGAGAGCTCACGCCGCTCCGCGGCAGGATCCTTTTCGAGCTCGGCTAGCTCGCGCGACAGGTCGGCATTCTCAGTGTCCGCCTGCGAATGGACCGAGACATATTCACCAGCGGCTATCGACATGGCCCCGGCCACCAGCCCCGCGACGCCGGTCACCAGAATGTTGCCGTGGCTCGAACCGGCAGCCGCCGGCGGGTCGATCGCAAGCAGGGCCCCGACACAGGCGCCAGCACATTCCGTTCGGTAAGTCAGACCGGAATACCCATGATGCGGCGCCCCGACCCGTCGAACGACGCTAAACGCCCGCCAGTCGGTGGTTTGCTCGACGAGGTAGCTGCCGACCTGTGGCGCGACGATCGCCTGCGAGCCATGGCGCCAGTCCGGGCTGTCGTAGAGTGGCTGAAGCCGATAGCATCTGGGGATGTGGAACCACTACCAGACGATTAAGGCGCGCGAACGTCTCCAGAGGAAGTTCGACGTCACCCTGCCGCCGGACTGGGTGCCACCGAACGGCGGCCACATCTACAAGCACAACCACGCTCCGTTCATCATCAACCCGGCAGGCCCCGACAACGCCGGAGGCCTTGAGCGGGAGTGCCTCATTGGGGAGTTCGGGCTGCTGCCTGCGCGATCGCGCAAGCGCGATATCAAGCGCGACACATTGAAGGCCAGGTCGGAAACAGCGGCGGAGGAGCTCTCCTACGCAATCCCCTGGCGGCGCCAGCACTGCGTGATCCCGGCCGACTGTATCTACGAGCCCGACTGGCGAACGGGGAAGGCGATCGAGACCCGCATCGAGCGCGTTGACGGCGATCCGATGGGCCTGGCGGGCTTGTGGGACCGGTGGGTCGACGCCGGCACCGGTGAGGTCGTTTTCAGCTTCACGATGCTCACGATCGACGCGACCACGCACGCGCTGATGAAGAACTTTCACCGCGCCGGCAAGGACAAGCGCATGGTCGTGATCCTGCCGGAGGCGATGTACGACTCGTGGCTGGCGGCGCCCGCCGACGAATCGATGGCGTTCATGCAGCAGTACACCGCCGAGCTGCTGGTGGCCACGCCTGAGCCGCTGCAGCACGCGCCGCAGACCGGCCTGCTCTAGTCCACAGCAACGAGGAACGCGGCATCCTCAAACACGTCGACGGCGGCGTGAGGGCGGCATCGCTGTAACGGCTTCGAGCGTTCTGCCCTGCTGGTGGGCGCGCTAGCCTGCGTGGAAGGCTGAATGTTATTCACGATCGTCCTTCTTGTTCACTGAATGGCAATGCGGCGCGGTTGCGCGGATGCCCGTCGCTGGACCGTGATTCGCAGCACGCCATCGGTCAGCTTGGCGTTGACGGCGTCGGGGTGGGCGTCGTCAGGCAGCGTGATCGCTCGCCGGAAGGAACCCGTGAAGCGCTCATTAATGTGAACCGCCGTCTTGCTGTCGGCCTCAGGCAGGACAGCCTTTCGCTCCCCTGCGATCGTCAACAGGCCGCCCTCGAGATGGACCTCCAGCATTTCGGGATCGACGCCGGGTGCGAATGCGTAGATCTCGATGGTTTGCGGCGTCCCACCGACGTTGAGGGCGGGAAAGCCGCTGCGGCCAAAGCCACGGATGGTTGGAGACAGATCAAAGGCCTGCTGCATATCGCGCTGCAGGCGATCCATCTCGGCGAGCATGTCGCGCGGGAACAAAGATCGATACATGGCGAAACCTCCATCCAAGTTCAACGGAGCGCTGGAGGGGTTCTCCAGCACTTGCGGTTTGCCAGCAAGCTATTATTTTACCGGCTTCAAGGCCCAAAAGGCACTCTCGGAAACCACCTCTCGAGGGCCCGTCCGCAGGCGTGCCGCCGTTCGGCGCTGCGTTGCTGGTGAAGCGCAATCCGCACTCATCTGTGTCTCTGCGCCACTCGCCAACCTGGTCGAGCAGGTCCCGCGGATTCCCGCCGCGGCGACGGATGACTTCGACTTCGCTAGCGACGCCGGCCTGCGCAAATCTGGCTTCAGGATCAACGCGGAGTGCGCTCCTGCAGCGTTCGCGACAAGCAGCAGTGTAGGCAGCGCAGGTCACCTTGCATGTTCATAGCGCACAAGACGGTTCTGACCCTGCCTCGTTTGCACGTACATCAAGTCATGCTGCCATGGTATTGCTCGTCCCTGACGACGGGGGCGAGGTGGACCCTATGTGCCGACGGCCGGGGCTGCACCCCTGACGCTGGCTCGACCAGATCAAATTGGCGGATACGGCTGCGGCAACGAGCTATACGGCTTGCGCGAAGCGCACTTCGTCGATTTGAGATCTTTCGACCATGGACCCCCTCCGGTGAAAGGGTTGGTGACATACCCGATAGGCGGGTAAGGTCGCCATCAGTAGCCAAGACGCGCACCGACACGACAAGCTGATGAGTGACTGTACGCCTTCCCCGCGACGACGAGTGCACCACCGAGGGCATGGCCTTTCGATGCCTTGGATGTTGACGACCACTTCAGTCCGCCACATTGCGGACGGGCTCCGAGTGCGTGACCTAGCATTTCCGACAAGTGCGCCACGGCCTGAACCATGGGCCACACCGACTGCGAAATGGCGCGGAACTTCTTATGCAGGGGCCGATCAAACCACGGTGATGCAACGGTGGACTCAGTGGCTCATCCCGCCACGGGAGCTATGCTCCAAGGGGTTCGCCCCTTCCTCCCGCATCGCCCTGAAACCCGCCCTTGTGGCGGGTTTCTTCATAAGTCGCCAACATGTGAATCGAGGTCACGGAGTGGCTGCATTGCGGTCATCCAAGGCCTCAGATCGGCGTGTGTGCCTCGGACCTGAATCGGGTGGCATTCTGATGGATGCGTAACCCGCATCTATTCAGAGGCACCCTGAACACCGCGCACATGCGCGACTTAACCCGGACGCCGCCAAACGGGCTCACACCCAGCGCCGTACGGTCGCTTTGTAGCGGAGATATTCGTCTCTGGGCTACCAATCGGCGATCCTGGCCCAGCTGGCACAGCGTGTCTACAGCATGGAGCTCATTGAACAGCTGGCTGTGCAGGCTCGGCACCGGTTGGCTCGACAAGGCCATGCCAACGTTGAAGTCAAGATCGGCAATGGCTGCGGCGGGTGGCCCGAACACGCACCGTTCGACAAAGTGATCGTCACAGCGGCTCCCGAGCTCATCCCGCCGTCGCTCATCTACCAGTTGAAGTCCGGGGGCAAGATGGTGATACCCGCCGGTCTGCCCGACGGACAGCAACTCATCCTGCTCGAGAAGGACGCCAGCGGTTCGGTATCGACAAAGGAGATCTTCGCAGTGCTATTCTCGTTGCTCAAGGACACTGAGCCCGACTGAATCGCCGAATGGCAGTCATCACGCAGTCAACGAGACGCCAGCAGCCCCATGGCCAATAGCCTCGCTCACGAGACAAGCCCCTATCTGCTGCAGCACGCCGACAACCCGGTGGACTGGCACTCCTGGGGTGACGAAGCCATGTCTTTGGCCCGCAGCTCGGGGCGGCCGATCCTGCTGTCAGTGGGGTACTCGGCCTGCCACTGGTGCCATGTGATGGCCCATGAGTGCTTCGAGGATGCCGACACCGCCGCGCTGATGAACCGGCACTTCGTCAACATCAAGGTAGATCGCGAGGAGCGGCCGGACATCGACCAGATCTACCAGGCAGCGCATCAACTGATCACCCGCCGATCGGGCGGCTGGCCGCTGACCATGTTCCTCACGCCCGAGGGCAAGCCATTCTTCGGTGGCACCTACTTCCCCAAGCGCTCACGCTACAACAGGCCAGGGTTCGACGACGTGTTGGCGCGCGTCGCTGAGGTGTGGGCCGCGCAGCGCGTGCAGGTCATGGCGCAAGGCGAGGAGCTTGTTTGCGCCCTGGCCGACGCGCTGGCCGTGCGCCGCGCGGACGATGGCGTCCAGGTCGGTGCGGACGTTCGCGCCGACACGCTGCAGAAAGCTGCGGCGCGGGCCGCAACTGGCCTGCGCGACGCCTTGATGCTTGCCTTCGACGAGGTCGACGGCGGCTTCGGTGGTGCGCCAAAATTCCCGCAGGCAGCCGTCCTCGACGCGCTGCTGAGGCACGCCGTGGCCGCGCCCGACGAAGCAACGCACGACGCCGTCCTGTTGACCTTGCGGCGCATGGCCGAAGGCGGGATTTACGACCACCTGGGCGGGGGATTCTGCCGCTACAGCACCGACGCTCGATGGATGATTCCGCACTTCGAGAAGATGCTGTATGACAACGGGCCGCTGCTGCGCCTGTGCGCGGCAGCCTGGCAGCTCACGCGCGATCCGCTGTGGCGCCAGGTGTGCGATGACACGGCCGCCTGGCTGATGCGCGAGATGCAAGGCAGCGAAGGCGGCTATTTCTCCAGCATCGATGCCGACTCCGAAGGCGAAGAGGGGCGCTTCTATATTTGGCAACGTGACGACGTAGCGCAGCAACTCGGCGCGGCCGAGTTCGCCGCGTTTGCCGCGCGCTACGGACTTGACGCGCCACCCAACTTCGAAGGCCGTGCATGGCACCTGCACGTGGCCCGGCCGCTGGCCGAGGTGGCCGCTCGGCTGGGGCGTGATGAAGCCGAGTGTGCGGCGCTGATCGCCGACGCCCGCGCACGATTGTTCGCGCTGCGCGAGGCGCGCGAGCGGCCTGGCTGCGACGACAAGGTGCTGACCAGCTGGAACGCATTGGCCATCGATGGCATGGCCTTCGCGGCACGGGTATTCGCCGAGCCACGCTGGGCCGCGTCAGCGCGTCGCGCCGCGGACTTTGTTCGCGCAGCGCTGTGGCGCAAAGGGCGCCTGTTGGCCACAAGCAAGGACGGCCGCTCGCACCTCAATGCTTATCTCGATGACCATGCCTTCATGCTCGGTGCGATGCTCGAACTCATGCAAAGTGACGTGCTGCGCATCGCCGATCTGCAATTTGCCTGTGCATTGGCCGATCTGTTGCTCGAGCAGTTCGAAGACCCGCATGATGGCGGCTTCTTCTTCACCAGCCATGACCATGAAGCGCTGGTGCTGCGACCGAAGCCGGGTCACGACGGCGCCACAGCGTCGGGCAACGGCACAGCCGCTCTGCATTTGCAGCGCCTGGGCCACCTGATCGGCGAGCCGCGCTATGTGCGGGCCGCGCAGCGCGCGATGGCGCTGTTTGCCGGCGAGGTTCGGCGCACGCCACACGGCTGCCCGACGCTCGTGACCGCGATGGCCGAAACTCTCTCGCCGCCGACGCTGGTCATGCTCACCGGACCGTCGCCTACGCTCGCGCCATGGCGCGCGGCGCTGGCCGGCCGCTACCTGCCTGGCGTGTTGGTGCTGCGACTGCCTGCCGATACCCGCGGCCTGCCCGACGTGCTGGTCAAGCCGGCGAGTGTCCATCCCCAGGCCTGGGTCTGCCGCGAGTCGAAGTGCCTGCCGCCGATCACCGGTATCGATCTGCTGCTTGCCACCCTGTCACGTCATGACGCTGACTCCTGAGCGCCCCCGGGAAAAGTCTTCGACGTTTCCGCCCCCCGAGGGGGTCAAGGAACTCGGGAGCGGCCCTCGACGCGCTCGACCGGCTGCGTAGCACCAACGAAACCTTGCGCGGCGCAAAGCCAGCCGACCTACCGATGGAGGAGCCAACCAAGTTCGATCTGATCCTGAACCTCAAGACCCTGCGCGCGATCGGCATCACGGTGCCGAAGAGTAGCCTGCTTCGCGCCACCGAGACGATCGAATGACCGGGCGCCCCTGGGAGTGGCCTGCCCAGCAGCGGCTGTTCACGAAGGACTGGTCCTGGCCGCGAGCACCAGTTCGCGGCCGCGCTTGGTAGCTGACCTTCGGCGTGGTCACGCTGTTGGCCAAGGGCGGCTATCGGCGAGTTTGGCGAACAGGCAGTCACGGCCACTATTCGACGTTCACTTGCCAGGCTCAATTCGCCTGAAAGCCGACGCTCGCGGCACGCTCACAACAAACTCTGTTCGCGATAGGTGTGCTCGCATTGAAGCGCACATACAAACTGGCCCGATCAGAGAAGCGGACATTCAGCCATGCGGCAGAAACCTCTTCGCCGCAAACGCTTACGGCACTCGTGGACCTACTCGGCCTTGATCTGGCCCTTCGTCACGATGGCCGAGAACTTGGTCTGCTCGCCCGTGATGAAATCGGCGAACTGGGCCGGGCCCAAACCCACCGCAGTGACGCCGCCATCCTCGAAATTCTTGCGCACGGTCGGCAATTTCAGTGCTTCTTGCAAGGCGGCGTTGACCTTGGCAATGATCTCGGGCGGCGTCCCCTTGGGTGCAAAAACGCCTTGCCACACCGATACGCGGGCGCCCTTCCAGGTCGGCACGCTGGCGCCCAGCACGGGTGCTGAAGGGAGCGCCGGCGAAGGCTTGTCGTCAAGCACGCCCAGCACCTGGACCTTGCCCGCCTTGGCCTGCTGCATCACCATCGAGATGGGCAGCACCGCCAGGTCGAGTTGATTGCCGGCGAGGTCAGTCACGATCTGCGGGGCCGCACGATAGGGCACATGCACCATGTCCACCCCACCCTCCTGCTTGAGCATCTCGCCGCCCAGGTGCAGCGAGGTGCCGACGCCGGAGGTTGCGTAGCTGTACTTCCCCGGGTTGCCCTTCATGTCCTTGTAGAGTTCGGCGGCGCTGCGGCTGGCCAGACCGGGCTTGGCGGCCAGCACGAGGGGCTGTGAGCCAAGTAGCGTGACGGGCGCCAGATCCTTCAGGCCGTCGTAGCGCACCGTGGAGGGCGTGACCATCTTGGCGATGACGATGGTGCTTTCCACCGACAGCAACAGCGTGTAGCCATCCGGCTTGGCGCGCACCACCTTCTCGGTGCCGATGACGCCGCCGGCGCCGGCCAGGTTCTCGATCAGCACCGGCTGGCCCAGCTTGGCTGACATCTCGGGCGCAACCCAGCGCGCCATGGCGTCCACGTTGCCGCCCGCCGCGTAGGGCACGAGCAGCGTGATGGGCTGGATAGGCCAAGGCGCATCGGCGGCGGCGGCCGGCGCCGTGGCCAGCGGCGCTACGGCCGCTAGCGCGAGGGCGCCAAGCAGAGTGCGGCGGACGGAAGCGGTGGCTTTCATGATCGGGAGCTCCTGAGAAAAGATGGAAGGGTTGAAGGAATTTCGGCTCGGATTGCTGACGGCAACTCGCGCTCCAGCGCCGCGATCTCGTGCTCGAAACGCTGACGCAGCATTCGCTTGGCATCGTCGTCCAGCCAGGAGGCGTCGACGCCGGCGAGGCTGAAGGCATGGGCCTGGGTCCAGCCCCACTCGCAGCCATCGAGCACCAGGGCGTAGGTGTCCGTGAGGCTGGTGTGGAACATGGCTGGGTCGTCGGTATTGAGGGTCACCAGCAGCCCGGCGTCCACCATGGCGCGCACCGAACGCAAGCGCTTCTCGCGATTGCGGGTGACGCTGGTGACCCCGCAGACACAAAAGTACACGCCCCGTTCGCGCGCGTGGCGCAGGCCGTCTTCGCTGGCCAGCAGGTTGTAGCCGTGGTCCAGCCGGTCGCAGCCCATGAGGTGGATGCAGTCGTCGACGTTGGCGGGCGGCGCCTCTTCCAGCGTCTGGTTGTCCTCGCACACATGGGCGGTGCGCTTCAAGCCGGCCCGACCGGCGCGTTGGAACAGCTGCGCCATCTGGGCCGGACTGCCCTCGCGCTCGGGGCCATCCAGGCCCACGCCCACCACCAGTTCGTGCCGCAGGCGCACGATGTCGTCCATGGTCTGCTCGGCGCTCGCCATGGGCAGGCCGCGGTCCAGCGCGGCGATCAGCAGGGCCGAGCAGTCCCAATCGCGGCGGGCGGCGCGCACGCCCGCCACCAGTCCTTCCACCTGCACCCGGTAGGGCACACCCGTCGGCTGGTAGTACTGGGGGTTGAAGGAGAGTTCTACATGGCGCGCGCCGCTGCGGGCAGCATCCTCGATCGCCTCGTAGGCCACCCGCTCGAAGTCACCTGCCGTGCGCAGCACCCGTCCGCCCAGACGCAGCACGTCGATGAAGTCGTAGAACCCGCTGTAGGTGTAGAGCGTTTCCAGGGGGCGCGGGAGCGTCTCTCCGTGGCGCCGCGCCAATTCGGCCAACGTGGTCGGCCGCACCGCGCCGGCCAGGTGGCAATGCAGATCGACCTTGGGCAGCCGCGCCAGAAGTGCGCGGGGCACGGCAGCGCGGTCGGTGGTGGGCAATTCGATGGCGGCACTCGTCATGCCCCGAACAATAGATGCGCGCAGGCCCGGTGCACAGCACAGCGCCGTGCAGCAGGTTATGACGCCGGTGTCATGACCTTGGAGCGGAGGGTGCTCGCGCGTGCCAAGGCGCCGATCTCTTCACGCAGCCAGCGCATCGCTTGATTGGCATGGGTACGCTCATGCCACACCAGACGATAGCGAAGCGGCTTGATTGAGGCCGGAAAGGGCACGATGGCAAGCTGGGGGTCGGCCGCCGCAAAGTCTTCCGCCAGCGATCGACCAGTCGTGAAGATCAAGTCGGTACGCGCCAGGATCGCCGGAGCCAGGCCCAGGTACTGGGTGTGGACAGCGGTGCGGACAGCGGCACCCAACTCGGCCAACTGGTTGTCGATGACGGTGCCCTGGCCCGGCACGTGCTCCAGCGAGGCCAAGTGCCGGGCGCTCAGGAAGTCCTTGAGGATCATGGGCCCGCGCGCCAACGGGTGGTCCCGCCGCATCAGGCAGACGATGGGTTCGCTCAGCAGGACGCTGGCCCGCAAATGCGCCGGCAGCTCGGGCCAGACGGTAATCACCAGGTCCACCTCACCATCGGCCAGTTGGCGGTAGTGTTCAAAGCGCATGCCAAGTCCCTGGATCACCAGATCGCATTCGGGCGCCTGGCTGGAAATTCGGGCGGCCAACTCGCCAAAGAAGCGCCTAGGTAGGAAGTCGTAGGCCGCGATGCGGAACGACAGTCGCAGGTCGGCCAGCGAAAGTGGCCCGGCCTGCGCGGTGAGCAGCGACATGTCGGCCAAGATGCGCCGTGTCGGCGTTACCAGCGACTGCGCCCGCTCGGTCAGCACCATGCGGTTACCCACCCGCACCAGCAGTTCGTCACCGGTTAGGCGACGCAGCACGCCCAAATGACGGCTCAGCGCCGACTGCGCGATTCCCAGCTTGCCCGCAGCGCGCGACGCGCTGACCTCGGTCAGCAGCGCATACAGCGAGCGCAGTAGCGGCTCGTCCAACCGCCGGACGTTGTCTTCAAGAGGAGATGCGGCATTGGGCATGGCGCGAGTGTGCCGCAAAGGTTCATGCTTCACGTTCGGCCGCGGTTCGCCGCCGGCGACTCCACAAGCGACCTCAAAAACCTGCCGCGGTTTCGAGCCTGAGTGACCGCTCTCGAAGATTGCGAATCTCAGCTCTGGGCCCAGAACGCCAGTTCGCGACATTCGGAAGCAGTCGCTCACGCGCGACTTCGTCCTGGTCGTCAGTTGCCGCCCGCGATGTGAGCTGGCGACATCGGCGACGGTCAAGTTCCAAAGTAGACCGGCCGCTCGTCAAGAAAAGTGCCAAGGTCTAGTCTCGGCGACCGCTGTCATTCGGCAGCCGAATTCGAAGGACAGCAGACAGTCTGATCCGGAAGTCCAGATCCAGATTTGGCGCCCAAGTCGCTCTGCGACACGGCAACGTGACCCAGCGCTGAGCCCGAGCTGTGAGTCGGGTTCGATAACGACGCTTTATCGCCCTCCCCTCGCCTGGTCGCAGCCGCCCTCCCCTGGTCACGAGCCTTGAAGCGCAGCTCGATGCGCGCCATGATCTCGGATTGATCCAGGAGCGTTGTCATGGCTTCTCGTCGGCGCGTCGATCCTTCCCCGCTGGGCTCATCGGCGCCCAGCCATGCCTTGGTCGCCTCCTCGCTTCGTCCGGAGGCGGCGGCCACCGAGGTAAGCAGCGATCGAGCGGCGGGATCAGCCACAACCTCAGCGTTGGAAGCTGCAGATCTGGCCGCGCTCCGTCCCCTGGACATCCCAAGTCTGGCGCCGGAGGCACTGTCGAGCTTGGCTGCATCTTCCTTGCGCGCCCTGCTACGCCAAGGGCAGTCCCCCAACACCCGCACCTCGTACGACACCGCGATGCGCTACTGGGGTGCTTGGTTCGCGGCACGGTACGGGGTCGCTCTCGAGCTCCCAGTGCCCGTACCGGTTGTGCTTCAGTTCATTGTTGACCACGCGGAGCGACTCGACAGCACCGACGTCAACCGAGCGACACCTGACCGCCCTGCCCGGCTCGTGCACGACTTGCCAGATGCGATTGACCAACTTCTTGTGGATACGCACTTCAAGGCAAGGCCGGGGCCCATGGCTCTGAGCACCCTTTCGCACCGCGTTTCAGTTCTTTCCAAGGCACATCAGGTCCGACACGTTGACAACCCTTGCGCGCATGCCGGCGTACGAGAGCTGCTCCGAACGGTGCGGGTAGGCTATGCACGGCGGCAGGTCCACCCGCGTCAGCAAGCGGCCTTGACCCGAGATCCTCTGGAGGCAATGTTGGCCACGTGCGATGCGTCACCGCGAGGAGTAAGAGATCGTGCCCTGCTCCTCTTCGCCTGGGCAGCAAGCGGAGGTCGGCGGCGCTCCGAGGTAGCGACGGCCACAGTGGAAAATCTGCAAGATCACAAGGATCGCGGCTACGTCTACGTCCTGGCGCATTCAAAGACCAATCAGGAGGGTCGCAGCGACGACACCGTCCAGAAGCCCGTCGTCGGGCGAGCGGCCGAGGCACTTAGGACATGGTTGCAACTCAGCGGCCTGCGAGCCGGTCCGATCTTCCGACGAGTCCTCAAGAGTGGCCGGATACTGAATGAATCGCTACAGCCTTCGGCTGTTCGAAAGATCGTGATCAAGCGAGCGAATCTTGCGAACCTGCCGGGATACTCCCCTATGATTCGTCGCCATCGATGCGGCAGAACTCGCCTTCGACAATCACTTGCGCCCACGAACGAATCGATGAAGTCCGAAAAATCAGAGCGCGCCACCGCCCCGCATCACTGGCACCTGGCTGAGGACGATCTCGGTATCGCGCTGACCGATCTCGAGTACGCCGTGATGCGCACCTACGAGTCGTTCGTGCGATGGCAGGCCGAGTGCCTGGCGGCCGTCACGGGCGCGGCCTTGACCGGCCAGGAAAACGCGCTGCTTCACGTCATTCGCATGCACGATCAAGCGAAGACCATCAAGGATCTGTTGCATCTGACGAACCGCCAAGACGTGCCCAATGTGCAGTACGGGTTGCGCAAGCTGCTCAAGCTGGGCTTCATCGAAAAGCAGGGCTCGGGGCGGGCCGGCGTCTACTACGAAGCGACGGCGGAAGGCGCGAAGGTGTGCGACGACTACGCCAAGCTGCGCAAGAAGTTGCTGCTGGAAGGTGCCAAGCACTACCCCGCCTTCAGGCAGCATTCGCACAGCGCCGGAGCTCATCTGGAGCTCCTGGAAAGGCTGTACGAATCGGTAACGCGAGAAGCCGCCACTTTCCACCGGCGCGGCTGATCGCCCGCGAGCCCGATCCGCCGATTCGCAGGCGCAAGTTCCCACCACACCCCCCGGGAGCGTTCCTTCGGCCAAGGCACGAAGACCGATCACGGCCAGTCTTGGCCCTGAAACCGCGACCCGGGAAAACCCCCATTTCGGATCGACGGCGCCTTCCTATACTTCAATCAAATAGATAATCTATTTAAAAGTCTATTTAAAAGTCGCATGATGGCCACGAGATCGGACCCGGATCATGCAATGAACGCCAGGAGACGCACCGTGAACGCCAGTCATCAGCCTTGCACCACGCGCCAAGCCTTCGAGTTGCGATTCGCCCCGCTTGCTGACGGAGGCCGCGCGCTTGCCTTCCCATGCGACGAAAAGGGTTGCGTGGACCTGGATTCACTGGGCGAACGCCCCCGCATCGACTACCTGTTCGCGCGCGCCGTTCTCGTTACCGGGCGCGCGTTCTCGCTGCCGGCGGTGACAGCGCTGCACTGACACCCGCAGCACCCATTCGGGACCGCTTGTTCCGAAAGAGCAAGAGTCCACCCTGCGGTTTCGCGCATGCGGCGCGTGAAGCCATTTCTCACTCTCGGCCTCCAAGCCCTCGTCAACCGAAGGAACATCCATGAATCGCTTGTTGAATACATCCGACTTTCTGCTGGGCACGTTCGCCTCCAATTGCTCGGGCGGCATGTCCGTCACCAAGGTCGAGGAACGATGGGACAACTCCTGGGACAACAACCTGCGCCTGGCGGTGCTGCTCGACGAGGCCGGCATCGACTTCATGCTGCCCATCGCCCGATGGATCGGGTACGGCGGAGAGACCGACTTTCATGGCAACGTGCTGGAGACCGTCACCTGGGCGGCCGCGCTGCTGGCCCATACCCGGCGCCTGACTGTGTTCGCGACGGTTCATACCGCTGCGAACCATCCGATGGTCGTGGCCAAGCAGATCGCCACGCTCGATCAGGTGGGGGCGGGACGCGCCGGTCTCAACATCGTTGCCGGATGGAATCGGCCCGAGTACGAAGCTCTCGGCCTGACGCTGGCTGACGATCACAAGACCCGCTACGGATACGCCCAGGAGTGGTTCGACATCGTCCAGAAGCTCTGGACGCACCCGCGTCCGTTCGACTGGCAGGGCGCGTATTTCAAGCTCAGCAAGGCATATGGCCTTCCTGCGCCGCGCAGCGGCCGGCCGCCCATCCTGAACGCTGCGGGTTCAGCCGAAGGGCGCGAGTTCGCCTTGAACAACGCGGACTTCCTGTTCACGCCTGCAATCGATCTCGATCGTTCGAGCCAAGAGATCGCCGAGCTGAAGGCCAAGGCCGTCGTACAAGGACGCAAGGTCGACATACTGACCTTCTCGCATGTCGTGTGCCGGCCCACCGAGCGCGAGGCGAAGGACTACCTCAAGCACTTCGGCAACGACCACGCCGACTGGGCGGCGGTTGACAACCTGATTGCCCTGCAGTTCGCCAATGCCAAGTCCTTTCCCCATGATTTGTTGGCCCTGATTCGCGATCGAATGGCGGCCGGCCATGGCGGCTATCCGTTGACCGGCACGCCCGAGCAGGTGGCGGACGGCATTTGCGCGCTTGCCGCGGCAGGCTTCAAGGGGACGACCCTTTCCTTCGTCGACTACGTCGAGGAGTTTCCTTACTTCCGCGACCACGTCCTGCCCATCCTCGAGTCCCGCGGCCTGCGCGCACCCGTGGCGGTGGCTCCGGACTCCGTGCGGTTGGCAGCATGAACACCGTGGAAGCCACATCCATGCCGCGGGCGGCGCATTCGCTGGCCATGGCGGCCGAGCCGCCGGCCTTCAAATCGGCGATGCGCGAGCTCGCGGGGGGCGTCAGCATCGTCACGGTACAAGTCGGGCGTGAGCGCTCCGGCTTCACCGCCACCTCTGTGACCTCTCTCTCGGCCGATCCGCCCGCCGTGATCGCCTGCGTCAACCGGAAGAGTTCATCGGCATCCCTGCTGTCGAGAACCGATCGCTTCGGCGTGAGCATGCTCACGCACGCCCAGCAGCGGGTCGCGGACCGCTTCGCCGGAGTGAACGGCGTGACGGGCGGCCGGCGCTACGCCGCCGAGCGCTGGATCCAGCTGACCGCGGGCGGCGCGCCCGTCATGCTCGACAGCGCGATCTCGCTCGACTGCCATATCGAGGACATGATCGAAAAGCACTCGCACTGGATCTTGGTCGGACGTGTGATGGCCATTCACCGCGGCGAGGCCGAGGCAGCCCCACTGGTTTACTGGCGAGGCGGCTATCACCAACTGGCCGATTGCCGCTGCTAGCTCGTCGTCCGCACCATGCATCGCTCGCATCACATCAGCCCTGGATACCACCCATGAACACGAACTCCTTGACGCCACTCCAACGTGCCCTGGCCGCCGACTCGGTGCGCATCATCGACCTGACCCAAACCCTGTCGCCATCATTTCCCGCATTGCAACTGCCACCCCAGTTCGGCCAGGTGTGGTCGTTCAAGATGGAGAAGATTTCGCAGTACGACGACGCCGGCCCGGGCTGGTACTGGAACAACTTCTCCTGCGGCGAGCACACCGGCACTCACTTCGACGCGCCGGTGCACTGGGTAACCGGCAAGGACCAACTGAACAACACCGTCGACACGATCGATCCGTCGCGCTTCATTGGCCCGGCGGTCGTGGTGGATGCGAGCGCGCAGGTCGCGATCGACCCTGATTGGCTGTTGACCGTGGACTTCCTCGAGGACTGGGAAGGCCTGCATGGACGCATTCCGGCGGGCGCCTGGGTGCTGTTCCGCACCGACTGGTCTAAGCGCATCGCCGATCCGGCAGCGTTCGTCAACATGCAGGAGGACGGTGCGCACACGCCCGGCCCCACGCAGGAGACGGTGCAGTGGCTGATCGAGGAGCGCGAGGTACGAGGATTCGGTGTCGAGACGATCAACACCGATGCAGGTCAGTCCCACGCATGGCCGGTGGCCTATCCGTGCCACACGCTGATGCACGGGTCGAACAGGTATGGACTGCAATGCCTGACGAATCTGGACCAGTTGCCGCCGACGGGATCCGTGATCTTTGCTGCGCCGCTGAAAATCGAGGGCGGCTCCGGGAGTCCGCTGCGCGTACTTGCGCTGGTGGGGTGACTCGACCCACTCGCAGCACGTCCCGCCAGCCCTCCGGACGGGCGGCGGACCCTGCGCGCCTTTATCAGACCAACGCATCTACCGCTTCTTGGCCATGGCGGCGGCTGTTGGCGAATGCCTGCTTTCTGCGGTTCCACTCGAGGTCCTGAAAGGCAGGGTTGCGCCCGGAACGCCAGTTCGCGACATGCGGAAGCAGCCGTCCACGCGCGATGTCGCCCTGGTCGTCCACCGCGATCCGACGCTGGCGCCGAACTCGAACTTCCTAAACGAAGTCGGCGAGGTCAAGTTCCAAAGTAGACCGGCCGTTCGTCACAGAAAAGGGCCAAGGTCGGGTTTCGGCGACCGCCGTCATTCGCCAGCCAAATTCGAAGGACAGCAGACAGTCTTTTTGAGGCGTTCGCACAGTCGACAGCGGCACGCCAGGGCATCGTCGATCAGTGCCATTCGCAACAGCCTGATTTAGCAAGTCCCCTTGCATGCTGCTGACGGGCCGACGCGATGAAGAGGGCGCTTTCGTAGTGCCTATCCGGTCGCCATCGACTCGCAGGGCAACCGACCTGCATCGCAGACTCGCAGCGAGTCCGGCCCCGCCCCTCTCCGTCGGCCAACTCGCGCCGCGACACCGTTTTGACAGGCACCCTTCCGATCTGCCCATCCCCGGGTAAACACCCATTTCGTTGGGATTGCAACTAGTTGGCATACCAATCACAATCGGCTCAAGCCCGAGCGGTCCCGCTGGCGCACCGGGGCACGAACCACTACTGGAGACTCACGATGAACACCAACCGTCGCGCAATCGCATTTGCGCTCCTCGCCTCAGCCAGCCTGACGCTCGCCTTGCCACAGGCCATGGCGCAAGGCGTGAAGGTCGGCATCATCGGACCCTTTTCGGGGCCATTCGCCCACTACGGCACCCTGTTCAAGGCTGCGGCGGAAGGATATGTCGCCAGCCAGGGCGGCAAGCTCGCGGGCAAGGACATCGAGTTCATCTACCGCGACACCGGCGGCCCCAATCCGGCCCTGACCAAGACCCTGGTTCAGGAGCTGCTGGTCAAGGACAAGGTGGACTACCTGGGCGGCTTCGTGTTCACGCCGAATGCCATGGCCGTCGCACCTCTGATCCAGCAGTCCCAGACGCCGACGGTCGTCTTCAATGCCGCGACTTCAGCCATCACCGAGAAGTCCGACTACTTCGTCCGCACGAGCTACACGCTGTGGCAGGTCACCGTGCCGGCGGCGCAATGGGCGGTCAAGCAGAACATGAAGAAAGTCGTCACGGCGGTCACCGACTATGGTCCGGGCATCGACGCCGAGACGGCCTTCAAGAGCGAGTTCACCAAGCAGGGCGGCACTGTGGTCGAGAGTATCCGCATGCCGATCGCAACTACCGACTTCGGCCCTTTCGTGCAGCGAATCAAAGCCAGCGGCGCTCAAGCGGTGTACACCTTCCTTCCCGGCGGCCCGCCCAACCTGGGCTTCGTCAAGGCCTACAACGAGAACGGTCTGGCAAAAGCCGGGGTGCAGTTCCTCGGCTCGGCCGAGACCGACGAATTCGACCTTCAGAAGTTCGGTGACGCAGCACTCGGCCTGACCACGGCCTTCCACTATTCGGGCGCGCACGACTCGCCCGAGAACAAGAAGTTCATCGCCGCACTCAAGAAGCAGGACCCGCGCGCCGTTGCCAACTACGCGTCGGTAGGCGCTTGGGACGGCATGTATGTCATCCACCAGATGATCGAGGCGACGGGCGGCAAGAAGGACGGCCCCAAAGCACTCGCCGCCGCACGCACGCTCAAGTGGGAAAGCCCGCGCGGGCCCGTGAACATCGACCCCAAGACGCGTCACATCGTGCAGAACGTCTACCTGCGAAAGGTCGAGAAGGTGGGCGATCAGCTGGTCAACAAGGAGCTGCAGAGCTTCGGGCCCCAGGCCGACTTCGGCCTGGAGAAGTGAACGTCTGTCCGCATCGCATTCCCTGAGTTCCGTCCCGTGAACACTTTCCTCAACATCCTGATCGACGGGCTGGCCTACGGCATGGTGCTGTTCGTCATCGCTGTCGGACTGTCGGTGACGCTGGGCCTGATGCGCTTCGTGAACCTGAGCCATGGCGCGTTCGCCATGGTCGGGGGCTACGGCGCGGCCCTCCTGACCCGCGAAGCCCAGTGGAGCTTCTGGCTGGCAGTGCCAGCCGCCATCCTGGCAACCGCTGCGCTCGGCGCCGCGCTCGAAGCACTGGTCCTGCGTCACCTGTACCGCCGCACAGAGCTCGACCAGGTGCTGTTCACGATCGGACTGAGCTTCGTACTGATCGCCACCACCAACGCACTGGTGGGCCCGCAGGTGCAGATGATCCCATTGCCGCCTTTACTCGCCGGCTCGGTGGACCTGGGTTTTCGCACCCTCCCCGCCCAACGCCTGGTAGTGATCGCTGCCGGCTGCGGCGTTGCGATGCTGGCCGCATGGACGGTCACGCGCACCCGCTTCGGTATCTGGCTGCGCGCGGCGGTCGACCACAGCGGCACCGCCTCTGCACTGGGAATTCCGATCCGCACGGTGCAATGCGCGAGCTTCGCCGCAGGCGCGGCGCTGGCCGGTCTCGGCGGCATTCTGGGCGCCGAGCTGATGCCGCTAGAGCCCTTTTACGCACTCAAGTACCTCGTGCTGGTCCTGGTCGTCGTCGCCGTCGGCGGCATGGGCAGCATCGCCGGGTCACTGGCCGCCGCCGTGCTGCTTGGGGTCATCGAGACCGCTAGCAAGTACCTCGCCTCAGATTGGGGAAGCCTGTTCTTCTTTGTTGCCATGGCCGTTCTGCTGGCCTGGCGTCCCAACGGCCTGCTGAAACGATGAACACCATAACCACGACACCGACGCTCGCTGCGCCACCGGCGCAAGCCGCAGCACCGCGCTGCGCCCCCGCTTGGCGAGCACCCGCGGTGCTGCTCGTGACTGGCATGGCGGCTTGCGTCTTGATGCCGGACCAACTGGGTCTGCTGACGAGAATATTTATTGCAGCGCTCCTCGTCCTCTCGCTGGACCTGGTGGTGGGGGTCGCCGGATTGGCCACGCTCGGCCATGCCGCATTGTTCGGCATGGGCGCCTATGCCGCGGGCATCTTCGCGCTGAAGGTCCACCCCGATCCTCTGGTCGGACTGGCCGTCGGCATCGCAGCTGGCGCAGGTTTGGCACTGCTGTCGGGCGCGTTCCTGCTGCGCTACCAGGGATTCACCTTCCTGATGCTGACCGTCGCGGTCTCGCAGATCCTGCTGAGCCTGGCGCAGAAGGCGCGCCGGTGGACGGGCGGCGACGACGGCTTGTCCGGCTTCGTCATGGGGCCGCTCCTAGGCCGATTCGATTTCGATCTCGAAGGCCGCGTCGCTTCAGTCTATGCATTGACCGTGCTGGTCGTGCTTTTCTACGTCACACGCCGAATCGTGGATTCGCCCTTCGGTCTGGCCGTGCGCGGCATCCACGAAAACCGCGCTCGGATGGCGGCCCTGGGCACGCCCGTGTTCGCTCGGCTGTGGGTGCTGTACACCGTGGCCGGCGCCATCGCCGGCGCGGCCGGCGCGCTGTCGGCCCAGACCAATGCCGTTGTCGGCATGGACAGCCTGTCGTTCGCGCTGTCCGCCGAGGCCCTGGTCATGCTCATCCTGGGCGGTGCCGGGCGGCTCAGCGGTGCGCTGGTCGGCGCAACCGTGTTCACGGTGCTGCACCACACGGCAGCCTCCATCAATCCCTACCACTGGCTGTTCGTGGTAGGCGCCTTGCTGATGCTGGTCGTCCTCGTGTCGCCGGCCGAGGCCTGGGCCTGGCTGCGCCGCCGTGCCGGAGGTGTGCGATGAGCGCGTTGCTGGAACTCAAGTCCCTCGACAAGCGCTTCGGCGGACTTCATGTGACGCGTGGCGTGTCGTTCGCGCTGCGCGCCGGCGACCGGATGGCGCTGATCGGTCCCAATGGTGCGGGCAAGACCACGCTGGTCAACCAGATCAGCGGCGTCCTGACCAGCGACGCTGGCGAGATCCGCCTTCGCGGCGAGAACGTCACACGGCTGAGCCAAGCCAAGCGTGTGCGCGCCGGCCTGGCCCGCACCTTCCAGATCACGACCCTGGCGCCGCATTTCGCGGTGCAGCGGCAAATCGAGCTCGCACTGTTCGAACGCGAGGGGTTGACCGGCGGGATGTGGCGCAGCGTCGATGCGTATCCGACCCTGCAAACGGAGGCGCAGAGCATCCTGACCCGCTTCGGTCTGCGTACACACGCAGCCACAGCGACAGAGGACCTCGCCTATGGCGAGCAGCGCCTGATCGAAATGGCACTGGCACTGGCGCTGCGACCCACGGTCCTGTTGCTGGACGAGCCGATGGCGGGCGTGCCCAAGGGCGATGGTGACCGGTTGCTGGCCGCGCTGGATACGCTGCCGAGTGAACTGGCCGTACTGATCATCGAGCACGACATGGACCTGGTGTTCCGCTTCGCCAATCGCATCGTCGTGCTGGCCGAAGGCGCGGTGCTGGCCGATGGGTCTCCCGACGAAATCCGGTGCGACCCCAGAGTGCGGGCCGCCTATTTGGGTAATTGAGATGGCAGAACAGATGCTCAAGCTCGAGGGCGTGGTGGCTGGATACGGCCCAACCACCGTGTTGAACGGCCTCTCGTTCGAAATGGCGGCCCAGGAGCGCCTCGCCATGGTCGGGCGCAACGGCGTGGGCAAGACCACGGCGCTGCGGGCCATCATGGGACTGGTGCCGCTTCGCAGCGGCCGCGTGACGTTCCGTGGCCACGATGTTTCGGCCCTGGCGCCGCACCAGCGTGCGGAACTCGGCCTCGGCTACGTGCCGCAGACGCGAGACATCTTTCCCTCCCTGACCGTCGAGGAAAACCTGCTCGCCGGCCTCAAGCGGCGATCGCGCAGTGCCCTGGACGAGGCCTACGGCCTGTTTCCGAGGCTCGCCGAGCGTCGGCGCAATGGGGGTGCCCAGCTTTCGGGCGGCGAGCAACAGATGCTCTCGGTTGCCCGGGCCCTGCTTGGCCAGCCATCGCTGCTCTTGCTCGACGAGCCGTTGGAGGGCCTCGCGCCGCTGATCCGACAGGAGCTACTGCGCGCCTTCCGCGACCTGAGCCAGGAAATCGGCATCGCCGTCGTCATCGTCGAGCAGCAGGTCGATGAAGCGCTCGGTTATGCGGAGCGTGCGCTCGTCCTCGACCATGGGGCTGTCGTGCACAGCGGCGGCGCCGCCTCGCTTCTGAACGACCGTGAGACGCTCGAGCGCTGGGTCGGCATGGCCGTGCATTGAATGCCAACGAGCACGATCGCATGAGCCATCGCAGACTGACATCGGTCCCGCAGCCGCAAGAAAACGCGGCGCCCCCGACGGTGAACCTGGACCGCTACGTTCCGGCGTACCTGACCTGGATTGCCAACAAGCTTTCGCGCGGGGCCTCCCAGCACTACCTGAGCACTTTCGACGTTGGCATCGAGACCTGGCGCTGCCTGGTCCTGTTGGCGGTCGAGCGGGCCATCTCGGCTCAGCAAGTGTCCACCGTCATTGGCATGGACAAGGGCTCGGTCAGCCGCTGCTTCAAGAGCATGCAGGAAAGGGGCCTGATTCGCACCGAGCTCGACACCTCCGATGGCCGGGTCCGCATCGCAGTGCTCACGTCCAAGGGGCGCCATTTGCACGATCAGATCATGGGCATGGCCTTGGACCGCGAACGAGCCTTCCTGTCGGTCCTGGACGAAGACGAAGTGGAAGTACTGCTCGGGCTGATGCGCCGTCTCCACGCCAACCTGCCAGCGGTCGAGGTCTCGACGCAGAACTACGTGCGCGCGCGCTTTCCCAAGGCGGCCGGCGCACTGCGATCCAAAGATGAAGAAACACCATGACGAATGAACTGACGGTTCGAGTCGCCCGGCGCGTCGAGGAGGCAGAGGGCATCTGCAGTTTCGAACTCGTGCCGCAGGACGCCGCCGCTCTACCCGCCTTCTCGGCGGGAGCACACATCGATGTCCACGTGGCGCCGGGCCTGATACGCCAATACTCGCTCAGCAACGATCCAGCGGAGCGGCACCGCTATCGCATCGCGGTCATGCGCGAGCCGACTTCACGCGGCGGATCGGCCGGAATGCATGACCAAGTGCAAGCCGGCGATGTCCTGCGCGTAAGTTCGCCGCGCAACCACTTCCCTCTCGCAGAGGCGCCACGCAGTCTCCTGCTGGCAGGAGGCATCGGCGTGACTCCAATCCTGGCCATGGCCCGCACCTTGCACACGCAGGGCAGGCCATTCGAGATGCACTATTGCGGCCGCTCCGCGAGTCGGATGGCCTTTCTCGACGAGATCGAGTCGTCAGGGTTCTCGCGCTGTGTCGCCCTCCACGCCGACGACGTGCCCGCGCAAAAATTCGATGCGCAGCACGTGTTGGCCAATCCCCGCGAGGACACCCAGCTGTATGTCTGCGGCCCGACCGGCTTCATGGACCACGTGCTGGAGACCGCCAAACGCCAGGGTTGGCCGGAAGCGCAGCTGCATCGCGAGTACTTCGCCGGCCAGGCGACGGCATTGGCCACCGATGGCAGTTTCGAGCTTCGCCTGGCAAGCAATGGCCTGAGTTGCCAAGTGCCTGCCGGCAAGACCGTGATCGAGGTACTGGCGGCGCATGGCGTGGACGTGCCAACGTCGTGCGAAGCAGGCGTCTGTGGAACTTGCTTGACGCGTGTTCTGGAAGGCACGCCCGATCACCGCGACACCTTCCTGACCGATGCCGAGCGCGCGGCCAACGACCAGTTCACGCCCTGTTGTTCGCGAGCGCTATCCCCGCTCCTGGTGCTCGACCTTTGAATCGCCCCTGCCCCTCCAAGGAGAACTTGAATGACCACGACCTGCATCCCCATCAAGACCGTGACTCAGACCGCTGACGCCAGTTCCTTTCCGCTTGACCAGTGGTATGTGGCCGGCTTCTCGTCCGAGCTCACAGACAAACCCATCGCTCGAACCTTCCTGAACCAGAAAGTGGTTCTGTTTCGCACGGGGGAAGGTCATGTTTCGGCGTTGGAAGACCGTTGCTGCCACCGGTCGCTGCCGCTCTCGTGCGGGACAGTCGAAGGCGCTGGGGTGCGCTGCGGCTATCACGGCCTACTGTACGCACCGAATGGGCAATGCATCGAGATTCCCGGCCAGGAGCGCATCCCCTCGAAAGCCAAGGTCAAGGCCTACCACGTCGTCGAGAACAACCAGATCATCTGGATCTGGATGGCTCGAGAAGAGGGAGCCGAGCCTGACCGCCCAACGCCAGACTACCCGTTCCATGACGACCCGCGCTACAAGTTCGGCAGCGGCAACTATCACTACAGGTCGCCCTGGCAACTGATTCACGACAACCTGCTCGACTTGAGCCACCTGGGCTATGTCCATCTGCAGACCATCGGCGGCGACGCCAAGCTGCACATGAACGCTCCCATGAAGGTCTCCTCCGAAGGTGGGCAGGTCAAGGTGGTGCGCCTGATGCCCGACTCATCGCCGCCTCCGACCTACCGCGCGGCCTGGCCCTTCGGCGAGAAATGCGAACGCTGGCAGGAAATCGAGTTCGACGTTACTCATCTGCGCATCTGGACAGGCGCTGTCGAGCCGGGAACCTATGCCATCGACGACCCCAACCGCGGCGGCTTCCACATGCGCGGCTTCCATGGTGTCACCCCGGAGACCGAAGAGACCTGTCACTACTTCTGGAGCATGGCCAGCACCAAGCACCCCGACATGCCGGAGAACATCGACGCGGTCATCCAGCAGACGGCCTTCACGTTCGACGAGGACCGTACCGTCATCGAAGCGCAGTACCGGAACATGCTGGAGTTTGGGGACAAGGCGAACTGGATAGACATCCACGTCGATGCCGGCGCGAACCGCGCAAGACGCATCGTCGCCGAGCTTCTCAAGCAGCAGGCAGTTGCCGGATCCAGCGAAGCCTGATTGCCGCAAGATCATGGAAGTGATCCGGGCAGCCGGCAAGGTCGGCATGCCGGGCTTGTACATGGCGGACGACCCGGGCGGGGTCGAACAATAGGCCAGCGGGACCGTCGATCGCACACGCGCCCGTGCGCCTTCGCCGGAACCAGTGGCGCACAAGGCGGCTACAGTGGCGCAAGCAACTCTAGCCTTTTTCTCCGATGCCTCGTACCAAGACCATTTCCGCGCGCAGGACGGCCTCCAAGGCTGCGCCGGGCGACGTTGTCGATCTCGAAAACTACGCCCCGGCCTATCTCACCTGGATCGCCAACAAGCTGTCGAGCGGGGCCTCGCAGGCCTACCTCGCCGCTTTCGACGTCGGCATCGAAAGCTGGCGCGTCCTGGTGCTGCTTGCCATCGAAGGCTCCATCTCGGCGCAGAAGGCTTGCGGCGTCATCGGCATGGACAAGGCCTCGATGAGCCGCTGCTTCAAGAGCATGCATGAGCGCGGATTCATCAAGCTCGCGCTCGACCCGCAGGACGGGCGTGCCCGGATCGCGACCCTGACACCAGCCGGACGTGCCATCCACGACCAGATCCGCGACATTGCGATGGAGCGCGAGCGCGCTTTCATGTCGGTCCTGACGGTGGCCGAGCGCAAGGTGCTCCTCGATCTGCTGCGCCGCCTGCATGAGAACTTGCCGGCCGTCGAGGCCGCGACGCGCGACCATCTCAGTCGCCATCACCCCCATGCACTACAGCGGCGAGGCGCCAAGGCGACAGAACCCTGAACTCCTTCGTCTGGTCGGGTGCCGGCATCTCGCCTTTTTCAATGACATCGACCTGAGCCTGCGCATCAGCTTCGCAGCGCTTGCTGCCGATCACGGGCGGTCCCCGAACGCACGCTTTGGGCCCGCACACCGGTCATTTTGGGTAGGACGGAACTCCTGGAGCGGATGCACGTTTCTAGAGCCGCAACTGAGTGCGCACCAAAGCTACCGTTCAGACGAGGTCTTCACTAGCGGACCTCGGCTGTCGCACCGCGGGCCCACCTTTCACGGGCCGTTGAGCGCCTGCAGCCCCCGACCGGCCACGAACGTTCGCCGACGCCGAGCGGCCACCAGGGTCACCGCCGCACAACACACCAGGTTGAGCATCGCAATCAGCGTGAAGAACAGGTCGCAGGCGACGAAGGCCCCATAAGCAACAGCCGTCGCATTGGCCACGACCCAGGATCCCCAGGTGAGCAGGGAGATGTCGCGTGCGCCGTCAGCGCTGCGCCAAACCGCCCTCAATTGCGGCAGGTAGGTGAAGATCCGCGCCGCGTTGGTCAGGATGTAGAGCCAGGCGATCATTGTGTCTGACGCGTGGGGCGCCGGGATGGGAAGCAGGGTCATCTTGCGGCGATCAGCATCGGTATCGAGCTCTCGATCCACTGCGGTGGTCGCAGGCGTGTCGATTCACTGGCGAGCCTCCGCATTGAAGAGCCAGGTGTCGAGAAGCGCCGTTCCCTCCGGGCCTACGCGGAGCGCCCGGCCCTTTCCCGTGCGCGAATTGAGCGTGTAGACCCACAGCACCGTCGTGCCGCGCGCTGTTGCGAAGATCGATTCGCCTTCCGACTCGGCAAGTGCAAGTTGGTTGCCGAGACCCGCACAGCCTACGCCCGCGCGTGAGGCAAATCCGCAGTCGGGGCGCTCGGGTCCGTTCAGAAGCGACGGCACCGAGGGTTGTTCGGTCGTCCAGAATGTGACCTCCTCGAGCCGTTCGCGCACGCAGGCCTGCTCCGCGCCATTCATGACCCCATCGAGCCCGTCGTGGGGAAACTCGTATTTGCGCACCAGCAGGACGCCACTTCGGGTCGTCGGATTGACCAGCAGCACGAGCCACGACGCACCGGCGTGCTCACGCAGCAGACTGGCGCGCAATCGTTGTCGGAGCTGCGCGACGAATCGATCTCGTTCGCCCGACTGGATGGCGCCGCTGTCCATCGCCCGCTCGGCCACTGTCCCGGCGTCCAAGGACATCGCGGCCATCGCCTCCAGCTCGACGCGCACGCGCGAATTCAGCGCGCTGCGAGTCGAGACCCCATCGGAGGCGCTGGCATCGCTGGCGATCTCGTTCGCATAGAACAAGCCGGTATAGCCGGCTTGCGTCGTGCCTCTGATGGCTTGCTTGAGCGAACGGCATTCGCCATCCGCATGCGCCGTGCCAAAAGCCAACATGCCAGCCAGCAAGAACAGAACAATACGCAGCCAACAGGTTGCGACGCATGTGATCGAGACGGCGTCACGCCGATGTTGTGCAGCCTTCCGGGACGTGAACGCAAAGACCGCTGCTCCCATGCAAGGTTTCATCGCCGACGCCAGACCTGGCCAAGCCAACCCGATCAAGAGGCCGGCGAACAACAACGCCGGACCGCGGCGGTCTGCAAAACCGAGTAGGGACTTCATCGTGGGCTCTCCTCCTTCAACGGTCTGCGGTGGCTGCCCGTGGAAGGCATGGTCGCGGCGCCTGAGCTGCCCGGCGCGCCAACGTTCAATATTGACCGGCGGGCCCTGGTGTCGTTGTGAGATGACTCAAGCAGACGGCCGCCGTCCGGGCCGCGCCTGCGGCAGGCCTTCGCCCCAGTCTGGTATGCGTTAGATCAGGCTCGGGCGCGCACGGCAGGCCGAGTTGGCGCTTCGAAGGCACTGGTCAGCCGGCTGCTGACCGACCTGGCCAAGGGCGGCTGCGTCGAAGTCTCGCGCGAGCGCATCGCGCTGTCGGAAAGTTGCCACTCCGCTGGTAACTGCGCTACTTTTCGTAGCGCACGACGCCGTCCCAACGGGACAACTGCTCCCGGACTTCCAACGGTCTTTACTGTGCTTGCAACCAGCGCATGCGAGGATCGTCTGCCCACGCGGGCGCGCCAATCGCCGCTTGGAGCTCTTGCAGATCGGCTACCTTGCACGACCTCGGGCGAAGGTCAAGTTCCGAAGTTGGACCGGCCGATCGCAATGAAAAGGGCCAAGCTCGGGTTTCGGCGACCGCCGTCATTCGGCAGCCAAATTCGAAGGACAGCAGTCAGTCTGGAGGACGCGTTCGAGCTTGGACCTCGAACTAGATCTGTCGGCCATCATCGGCCTTTCGCGCGCCCGCCTACTACGACCGGTCTCGCCCGCAAAGCGTCAGAATCGATCGGAGATAAACGACTACTTCTTCTTCAGAGTCAGCGCTCGGAGATACTCGGCCAGATCTAGCGTACCGTCGTGGTCCGGATTCGCCGCGTCGAAAGTGTCCTTGCTCTTGATGCCGGCCTTGCCCGCTTCCTTGCGATCGAGGGTGCCGTCCTTGTCGGGGTTTGCCTTGTTGAACTGATACGTGATGGCGGCAAGGAACTCCTTCATGTCGAGAGTGCCGTCCCTGTCGGGGTTCGCATGATCGAAAGCTTCCCTGCTGATGCCAAATTTCCTGGCCTCCTCCCAATTGACAGTGCCGTCGTTGTCGGGATCAGCTTTTTTGAACGCCGCGGCAATCTCCGCGTCTGTCGGCTGCCCCCCTGCAGCAAACGCTGTAAGGGAGATCAAGGCCGTCGCAACGGCCGTCATGAGGATTTTCATCGGGAACCTCTTGAAGTTGAATGCGGAAATCGCTTTTTGGCGCACTGAAAGACCCCAAGCGTACATGTATCCACGCCGCGCGGTTCTCGGCATTCCACCGCTGCGGTACGTCAGACAATGTTGAACGGGACGATGGGAAGGAAGGCTTCACAATACCGTTTTCCAGCGTTCCACTGCCATGCCCCCGCCACGCATCCCGCCCATTCAAGGTCTGTTGGCCTTCGAGGCGGTGGCGCGCCTGCGCAGTGTGACGCTGGCGTCCGAAGAACTCAGCGTGACGCCCAGCGCGGTAAGCCACCGCATCCGGCAGCTCGAAACGCAACTCGCCCTGAAGCTTTTCGCGCGCAACGATTTCAGCCTGAGCGCTGATGGCGCCGCCTACCTGGCCCGCGTGCGCGAGGCCCTGGCGGCGCTGCAGCAGGTGCCCAGCCAGGCTGACGCGTCCGGCACGGCCCGGCTGCGCGTTGCGGTCACGCCGACCTTCTCGCGCCAGTTGCTGCTCCCGCGGCTGGCGCTGTTTCGCCATGCCTACCCCGAGATCGAGCTGAGCCTGCAAGTTGCCATCCCGGTCCTGAACATGACGGCCGAAGAGTCCGACATCGAGTTGCGATTCGGCACCGGGCCCTTTCCCGACCGCGAGTCCATGCACCTGCTGTCGGACGAGGTGTCTCCGGTCTGCAGTCCCGATTACCTGCACGAGGCCGGCCCCTTTGACAGCTTCGAGACCGACGAAGCGGTGGCGCGCGCCCGGCTGATCCGCACACCTCTGGAGCCCTGGCGCACCTGGTTCAAGACCTGCGGTATCACGCAGGCGGAGCCCCGCGCCGGCGACCAGTTCAACGACCTCGGGCTGGTGCTCGACGCCGCCGTTGCCGGTTTCGGCGTGGCGTTGATGCGGCTCAAGCTGGGCCAGGCCTGGCTCGACAGCGGGCGGCTCGTACGCCTTTCGCGCAGGAGCGTGCGTTCGCCGCACGACTATTTCCTGTGCTGGAAGCCGGGCACGCTTGAGCGTTGGGAATGCGCGGCCTTCGTCGACTGGCTACGCCAGGCATTGCGCGACTGAGGCCGATCTTGACGCGGCGCTGACGCCGTTTGAAAAGTCTTCACGCGGTCGACCAGCGTTTTTCACGCCAGGCGTGAACCGGCGTTTCTACAGTCGGTGCCACACCCTGCCGCGGCCGGCCCCACCGGTTTCGCGGCGTTCTTGAACAACGACTCCGGAGACAAGCCATGGCCTGGCAGCAAATCTACGACCCCTTCGGCAACATGATCATTTCCACCGCGCTGGCCGCGATCCCGGTGGTGGTGATGCTGGCCTGCCTCGGCTTCTTCCACATCAAGGCGCACTTCGCCGCCGGCCTGGGCCTGATTGCCGCGCTCGTGGTGGCAGTGTTCGCCTACAGGATGCCGGCCGAAATGGCCGGGCGCGCGGCGCTGTTCGGTGGCTTCACCGGCCTGCTGCCGATCGGCTGGATCGTGCTGAACATCATCTTCCTGCAGCAGTTGGCGGAGCAGAACGGCAGCTTCAAGGTGCTGCAGGATTCGCTCTCGGGGATCACCGAGGATCGCCGCATCCAGCTGCTGCTGATCGCCTTCTGCTTCGGCGCCTTCTTCGAGGGCGCCGCCGGCTTCGGCACGCCGGTCGCTGTCACGGCCGGGATCTTGATCGGGCTCGGCTTCTCGCCGCTGGCCGCCTCGGGCCTGAGCCTGATCGCCAACACCGCGCCGGTGGCCTTCGGCGCGCTCGGCACGCCGGTCATCACGCTGGCCAAGGTGCATGGCTACGACCTGATGGAGGTCACCGCGATGATCGGCCGCCAGCTGCCCTTCTTCTCGCTGATGGTGCCGTTCTGGCTGATCTGGGCCTTCGCCGGTCGCAAGGCCATGATGGAGATCTGGCCGGCCATCCTGGTGACCGGCCTGTCCTTCGCGATCCCGCAGTACCTGGTGTCCAACTTCATCGGCCCCGAGCTGGTCGATATCATCGCGGCGATCGTCTCGATGGTCTGCCTGGTGCTGTTCCTGCGCATCTGGCAGCCGCGCACGATCTGGCGTTCGCCCTCGCTCAAGGGCCACGACGTCAGCGCGCACGAGGCCAAGCCGCCGGCACCGGTGGTGACCCACAGCCGGGCGGCGCTGATTCGCGCCTGGACACCGTGGCTGATCCTGTCAGTGTTCGTCTTCATCTGGGGGCTGCCCTCGGTCAAGACCGCGCTGAACGGCGTCTTCGCGCCCTCGTTCCCGATGGCCGGTCTGCACGACATGATCGAGAAGATGCCGCCGGTAGTGGCCACGCCCACAAAGGAGGGAGCGGTCTATGTCCTGAACCTGCTGTCGGCGACCGGTACCGGGATCCTGTTCTCGGCGATCGCGAGCGCGCTGTTCATGCGCTACAACCCGCTGGAGATCGTGCGCATCTTCTTCCGCACGCTGTGGCTGGTGCGCTATTCGCTGCTGACCATCGTGCTGATGCTCGCGCTCGGCACGCTCACGCGCTTCTCGGGCACTGACACCACGCTGGGCCTCGCGTTCGCCAACACGGGCGTGTTCTATCCATTCTTCGGCACGCTGATGGGCTGGATCGGGGTGGCGATGACCGGCTCCGACACGGCCAGCAATGTGCTGTTCGGCGGCATGCAGAGAGTCGCGGCCGAGCAACTGGGCCTGTCGCCCAACCTGATGGGCGCGGCCAACAGCTCGGGCGGCGTGATGGGCAAGATGATCGACGCGCAGTCGATCGTGGTCGCCTCCACCGCCACGCGCTGGTTCAACCACGAGGGCGACATCCTGCGCTACGTGTTCTTCCATTCAATCGCGCTGGCCTGCCTGGTCGGCCTGTTCGTGACCCTTCAAGCCTACGTGCGGCCCTTCACCCTGATGGTGATCCACTGAGCCGGGAGACATTCGCCATGACCATCATCACCACCATCGAAGACCTGCGCGTGTTGGCGCAGCGCCGCGTCCCGCGCATGTTCTACGACTATGCCGACTCCGGCTCCTGGACCGAGAGCACCTACCGCGCCAACGAAAGCGACTTCCAGAAGATCAAGTTGCGCCAGCGTGTGGCCGTCAACATGGAAGGCCGCAGCACACGCAGCACCATGATCGGGCAAGACGTGACCATGCCGGTGGCCATCGCGCCGACCGGCTTCACCGGCATGCAGCATGCCGACGGCGAGATCCTGGCGGCACGCGCGGCCGAGCAGTTCGGCATTCCGTTCTCGCTCTCGACCATGAGCATCTGCTCGATCGAGGACGTGGCCGCCCACACCACGGCGCCGTTCTGGTTCCAGCTCTACGTGATGCGCGACAGGGATTTCGTCGACCGGCTGATCGATCGCGCCAAAGCCGCCCGCTGCTCGGCCCTGGTGCTCACGCTCGACCTGCAGGTGCTGGGGCAGCGCCACAAGGACCTGAAGAACGGCCTGTCGGCGCCGCCGAAGCCGACCCTTGGCAACCTGATCAACCTGGCGACCAAACCACGCTGGTGCATGGGGATGCTCGGTACGAAGCGCCGCACCTTCGGCAACATCGTGGGCCATGCGAAGGGCGTGGGTGACCTGTCGACGCTCAGTTCGTGGACCGCCGAGCAGTTCGATCCCGCCCTGAGCTGGGCGGATGTCGAGCGGATCAAGAAGCGCTGGGGAGGCAGGCTCGTCCTGAAGGGCATCATGGACGCGGAAGATGCGCGCCTTGCAGCCGCCAGCGGAGCAGATGCGCTCATCGTCAGCAACCACGGCGGGCGCCAGCTCGACGGCGCGCCCTCGACGATCGAGGCGCTTCCGGCCATCGTCGAAGCGGTGGGATCGCAACCGATCGAAGTGTGGCTCGACAGCGGCGTGCGCTCGGGACAGGACGTGATCAAGGCCCTGGCGCTCGGCGCCAAGGGCACGATGATCGGCCGCGCCTTTCTCTACGGCCTCGGTGCGATGGGCCAGGCCGGTGTCACCAAGGCGCTGGAGATCATCCACAAGGAACTCGATATCACGATGGCTTTTTGCGGCCACACCGACATTCGCAACGTCGATCGCGGCATCCTGTTGCCGGGCACGATTCCGGGCTAAGCACCCCCGCCAATGCCGGTGGGCTTGGTGTTGTGGACATGCGAGCCTGCGGCTAGGGGTCGGTTTGCTTTCGGTGTCAAAACTGACGGTTCGAATCCCCAGCAACGGCGCGGGGTCAGTTCGCTAAGTCGTTGATTTCACGAGCATTGCCGTTCCGCTGCGGCGTATTGTGTCCGGCCCTCGAACTGCGAAGGAGCGCGGGTAATGCAAGGCTGGCAGACGTCCTACTTGGGGCTGCGCGAGATCCCGGGCTAGCTCAGCGAGTTCGAGCTGCAAGCGTTTTTCAGCTTCAGCCACGTCGAGCGCGTGTGCTGCGCGACGAGGTGGCGCACTGCGCCACTGCGCCGACCGCAACCGGCTGCTCGTTCTCACCCGGCAATGGTTAGCCGACGAGCGGGCGCGTCGGCCGACAGCCGATCGGCGTTCCCAGGATGCTGCGCATGTACTGCCTCCAGCAGTGGTACGGCCTGGCCGACGATCCCATACCGCTGGACGTTCCCGCTGATGTCTCAGTCAGTTCCCGGGCTCCGCCGCCGGGCGGCACAAACCTCATGTTCATCACGTTTCCGCCCGACGCCGTGATGATGAGTCCTGGCTTCGATCCGGCGGCCGCAGGCGCGGAGTACATGCAGGTCCTGCCCGGCTTGGCGGAGAAATTCGAGATGGACCACCCCGGCATGCACACCACCGATTCCGCGACTACGGTGTGCTGATGGAGGGCGAACTACACCTCGAGCTCGACGATGGCGCCACCAAGAAGCTCGCGCACGCGATGTGGTCATCCAGAACGGCACGCGGCACGCTTGGCGTAACAAGAGTGATAAGCCGGCGACCATGCTGTTCGTGCTCGTTAGAGCCAGGCGTTCCTGAGTTCAGGGCGTCTTTGCGATATGGCTTGCGGCCACGCCAGTCAAATGGCAGGTCGCAGTCCTTCTCGAGCGGTCGTTGACCATAGTGGTCCGGGGGACGGTGTCGGCCGACTCGTGTCAGTTGCCGTCCAAAAGTCGATGACCGGTGTCAAGGCATATCAGACTTCGCCCGCGATCCACCCGCCTCACCGACTGCGTCAACCCAGTTTCGAAGCCCGATCGAACGGGCGCTTTTCACGTCGCCGAAGTGGTAGTCCGGCCCCTGAAGAGACATCCACTTTCCTGATCTCGTTGCCGCAAAGCTGCCGGTCGAGCCCTCCCACAGGGACCTGAAGGAAGTCCCGCAGCGGAGGGCACACATCGGCAGGCAGCAGACGGAACGGTTGAGGCGCCAAGCACGACTTGAGGCTTACCATCGCTGCATGGACTCACGCGAGACCGCCCCCTCCCCCGAGCGCAATAAGCAGCCGATCCTCGAGGTACTTGCGCGCGTATTGCCGCCACGCGGCCTCGTGCTCGAGATCGGCAGCGGCACCGGGCAGCACGTGGCGCACTTCGCCAGGGCTTTGCCCGCCCTCACTTTCCAGCCCAGCGAGATGGACGTGGAGCGCCATGCTTCCATCGAGGCGTGGGTGGCCGAAGGCAACCTGTCGAACGTAAAGCCGCCCCTCGCCATCGATGTCACGAAGCATCCCTGGCCCGTATCCGCGGCCGACGCGGTCGTGTGCATCAACGTGATTCACATCTCCCCGTGGGAGGCCACGCTCGCGTTGATGGCGGGCGCCGGCAGGATCCTGCCCGCCGGTGGCGTGCTTGTGACCTACGGCCCGTACATGCGCGGCGGCGCGCATACGTCGCAGAGCAATGAAGCGTTCGACGCGAGCCTGCGCGCAAGGAATCCGCTCTGGGGCGTTCGCGACATCGACAAGGTGGCGGAAGTGGCGGGCAATGAAGGCCTTGCGCTGGAGGAGGCCGTACCAATGCCGGCAAACAACTTCACTCTGGTCTGGCGGAAATCAAACGGCGCACTCCCCGGCGCGCGGGCCCTCATCGACGGGTTTGCTTGAGCACCAAAGCTGTCGGCCACGAATGGCGGGAACTGGCTGTTCGCCAAATTCGCCGATAGCAGTCCTTGGCCAATCGGGCGATTTCACGCCGAAGGTCAGCTACCAGTGACGGCCGCGAACTGGTGCTCGCGGCCATGAGCAGTCGGTCGCTCCGCCACCAAGCTATGTCCGTTTCAGGTGAAACCGGTCGTCGCCCGGCTTGATGGCTGCATGCATGGCAGTACCAGCTTTGGGCAGACAGTTTTGCCGCCGGACGGCACGCTCCCGTCGTTGCTGCCGACACGTGACTTGCTGAAAGGCGCATATCAGCTCTGTGGGAGCGATGGCTTCGTCATTGCAGGCCCGCACTAGACTGGCAACACCGAACAAGACAAGCGCGCTTTGCGCCGGAAACGGAGACCATGAACGACCTGACCCAACTCAACTACGAGCTGAACAACTTCGTAGCCACCCTCACGCTCAATAGCCCGCCGGTGAATGCGCTCACGCGCACGCTCAACGACGAACTCACGCTGGCCCTCGATCGCATCTCCGAGATGGACGAAGTGCGCGTCGTCGTGCTGACCGGCGCGGGCAAGGTGTTCTGTGCCGGCGCCGACCTCAAGGGCCGCGCGTCGGTCATCAAGGGGCCAGGTGATCTGCCCGCCCATTCGCGGCGAACGCGCGAATGCTTCCATGCGATCCGGGAGTGCGCCAAGCCGGTGATCTGTGCGATCAACGGCGCCGCACTCGGGTCCGGTGTGGCGATGGCCGCCTCCAGCGACATCCTGATCGCATCGGAAAAGGCGTCGCTCGGCCTGCCCGAAGTCGACGTGGGGCTGCTCGGCGGCTGCCGTCACGCGATGCGTTTGTTCAGTCACTCTCGCCTGCGTCGCATGATGTTGACAGGCATGCGCGTGCCGGGTCCCGAGCTGTATCGCCTTGGCATCATCGAAGAGTGCACAACGCCGGAGGACCTGATGCCCAAGGCGCTGGAACTGGCGGCCACCATCGCGTCCAAAAGCCCGGTGTCGACACGCATGGGTAAGCACACACTGAATGTAATCGAGGACATGAGCCTGCGTGACGGCTATCGCTACGAACAGGACATGACGGCGCTGATCGGCAAGACCGACGACGCGAAGGAAGCGCAGCGCGCGTTTGCGGAGAAGCGCGCCCCGGTCTTCACGGGACGCTGAGCCATGACGCCTGCAAATTCGCGTGTATATCCCGGTAGCCTGTACCCGACCCGGCGCGGGATGCTACTGGCCAGTGCATCGCTCGGGCTCTCGGCGCTGGGCCTGCCCGCCCATGCGGCCGCGTATCCGGACAAGCCGATCCGTCTCGTCGTGCCGTTCCCCGCGGGTGGCGCGACCGACCTGATGGCACGCACTTTGGGCCAGAAGCTGTCAGAGCGCATCGGCCAGCCCGTGATCATCGACAACCGCGCCGGTGCTGGCGGCGGGATTGGCGCCGAAGCGGTGGCGACCTCCGCACCCGACGGCTACACGCTGCTGTTCGCCACCATGGGTTCGCTCACCATCAACCCGAGCCTGTACAAGAACCTGCGGTATGACCCGGCCAAGAGCTTCGAGCCCATCACGCTGACGCACAACACGTCCAACCTGCTCGTGGTCAATCCCAACGTGCCCGCCAAGTCGGTGGCCGAACTGATCGAGCTCGCGCGCAAGAGGCCCGGCGAACTGACCTTTGCATCGGCGGGAAACGGCACCACCAGCCACCTCTCTGGCGAGCTCTTCAAGAGCCTGGCCAAGGTCGACCTGACGCACGTTCCTTACAAAGGGAGCGCACCCGCGATGACCGACTTCCTCGGCGGTCGCACCTCGATGATGTTCGACACAGCGTCGAACTTTGTCGAGTACGTCAAGAACGGCAAAGTGCGCCCGCTCGGCGTCACCGACCGCAAGCGTCTGCCTTCGATGCCGACCGTTCCCA
Organism: Variovorax sp. P4_B11; assembly: GCF_056402355.1. NCBI lineage: Bacteria > Pseudomonadati > Pseudomonadota > Betaproteobacteria > Burkholderiales > Comamonadaceae > Variovorax > Variovorax sp. P4_B11. The sequence continues at coordinate 26,606 of NZ_JBFUHO010000027.1, read as the reverse complement.
CCATCTCCGAAACGCCCGGCATGGGCGAGTACGAGATGTCGCTCTGGCTCGGCGTGCTCGCGCCCGCTGGCACACCCAACACCATCGTCGCAAAATTGCATGACGAGATCGGCGCTGCCATGTCGTCGCCGGACATCATTCGACAGATGGCCGATGCCGGTATCGAAGTTCGGCTCAGCACCTCGAAGGAATTCGCCGCGCTGATGCGCGCGGATACAGCGAAGTGGTCAGAGGTGGTAAAGCGCGCCGGCGTGCGCCTCGACTGATTCCGATCGCGAGCCGCCTCGTCACACGCGAGACGGCCTCTTCCCATCGGCAGCGTTCTAATCTTGAACAGCAAGCGTCATGACCGGACGCGTCCTTCAAGACTCGAGGACACACCATGTTTGCTGAACTTTCCCCCAAGACACACAAGACCTGCTGCAGCGCATGCGACAGTTCTTCGACCGGCCCTTCAATCCGAACGAGGCGCGCTGCTACGAAGAGAAGGAGGCGTTTCGTCGCTCGGGCACTGCCTGGCAGGTATCGCCGTTGACCGAGGGGCCCAAGCCGCTCGCGCGCCGCCGGCCTCTGGAACACAACCAAGGCGCCGCGTGCCGCGTGGCCCTTGCGTCAGCCTCCGTGGAACACCTATCAAACTCGTTCCAGGATGACCGCGATGCCCTGGCCGACGCCGATGCACATCGTGCACAGCGCATAGCGGCCGCCGCCCTTGTGCAGCTGGTTGATGGCGGTGGTGGCCAGGCGCGCACCGCTGGCGCCCAGCGGGTGGCCCAGCGCGATCGCGCCGCCGTTGATGTTGACGCGCGCATCGTCGTCCTTGAGCCCGAGCAGGCGCAGCACCGCGAGGCCCTGCGCAGCGAAGGCCTCGTTGAGTTCGATGACGTCGATCTGGTCGAGCTTGAGGCCGGTAAGCTGCAGCACCTTCTGCGTGGCCGGTGCCGGGCCGATGCCCATGATGCGCGGCGCCACGCCGGCGGTCGCCATGCCGACCACGCGGGCGCGCGGCGTCAGGCCGTGCTTCGCCGCGTTGGCCTCGTCGGCCAGCAGCAGCGCCACGGCGCCGTCGTTGACGCCGCTGGCATTGCCGGCGGTGACGCTGCCATCGGGCCGCACCACGCCCTTGAGCTTGGCCAGCGCTTCGAGGCTGGTCTCGCGCGGATGTTCGTCCTTGCTGACGATCACCGGGTCGCCCTTCTTCTGCGCCACGCTCACCGGCACGATCTCGCTGTCGAAGAAGCCTGACTTCTGGGCCGCCACGGCGCGCTGCTGCGAAGCCAGCGCCATGCGGTCCTGCGCCTCGCGCTCGATCTTGTAGTCGGTGGCGACGTTCTCGGCGGTCTCGGGCATCGAGTCGACGCCGTACTGCGCCTTCATAAGCTTGTTGACGAAGCGCCAGCCGATGGTGGTGTCGTAGACCGCATTGTTGCGGCTGAAGGCGCTCTCGGCCTTGGGCATCACGAAGGGCGCGCGGCTCATGCTCTCGACGCCGCCGGCGATCATCAGGCCCGACTCGCCGGCCTTGATGGCGCGCGCGGCCGTGCCCACGGCATCGAGGCCCGAGCCGCACAGGCGGTTGATGGTGCCGCCGCCGACCTCGATCGGCAGGCCGGCCAGCAGGGCCGCCAGGCGCGCGACGTTGCGGTTGTCTTCGCCCGCCTGGTTTGCGCAGCCGTAGAGCACGTCGCTGACCGCCTGCCAGTCGACCTTCTTGTTGCGCGCCATCAGCGCCTTGAGGGGCACCGCGCCAAGGTCGTCGGTGCGCACGCTCGACAGGGCGCCGCCGTAGCGGCCGAAGGGGGTGCGAACGGCGTCGCAGATGAAGGCTTGGGTGGCCATGTGGTGGATCCAGAAGATTGACAAAAGCAGCGCCACTGGGGCGCTGAGCGCTTCGAAAAGATCAGGTGTCCGCCGGTTCAGTCCAGTTTGGCGCCCACCGCCTTGGCCAGCGAACCCCAACGCTCCGATTCGGCGGCGATGAACGGTCCGAACTCCTCGGGCTTGCTGCCGACGACTTCCACGCCCTGTTGCTCGAACTGCTGCTTCAAATCGGGCGACCGCAATGCGGCTCCGACGGCGMCATACATCTTCTGGATGATCTCGGGCGGTGTCCGCGCCGGCGCGAGCATGCCGTACCAGTTGTAGGCTTCGGCTTTCGGCAGACCGAGCTCGCCCACCGTAGGGACATCCTTGAGCACGGGAATGCGGGTGGCGCTGGTCACCGCCAACGCGCGCACCTTGCCCGACTGTATGAACGGCAGTACCACGGGGATGTCGACCATCATCATGTCGACCTGACCGCCCATGAGGTCGGTCAGCGCCGGGGCCGCGCCCCGGTAGGGAATGTGGTTGATGTTCAGCCTGGCTTCGCGCTTGAGCAGTTCGGCCTGGAGGTGCGGCGTGGTGCCGCTGCCGGCCGATGCGTAGTTGATCTTGCTGGCGTCGCCCGTGGCGGCGGCCTTCAGGTCCGCGAAGGTCTTGTATTTCGAACTGGCCGCCACCACCAGCACCGCCGGAACCTTCAACGCCTGGGTCACGGCAACCAGATCCTTCTGCGGGTTGTAGGGCATCGACGGGACGATGTGCGGCACGATCGCCAGTGCGCCCGCCGAGGAGAACAGCAGCGTGTAGCCGTCGGCCGGCGATTTGGCGACCGCGTCGGCGCCCAGCAGGCCGCCGGCACCGCCCTTGTTGTCGATGATGATCGATTGGCCAAGGGACGTGCTCAGCTTGGCGCCGAGTGCGCGCGCTGTCTGGTCAACCGGCCCACCGGCAGGAAAAGGAACGACCAAGCGGATCGGCTTGGTGGGATAGGCCTGCGCCCATCCCGAGGCCGCGGCCAGAGCCAGGGTCAGTGCAGCTGCGGATTTGAAAAGTGCATTCATGGTCGATGTCTCCAGTTTGTCGTGGATGAACTTTAGGGACGGGAGCGATTCCTGCCACCGCGCTCTGGCGCATAGCTGCTATGCGAGGCTGGGCACGCGAGTCTTGCCGGTATGCGCCACGGCGCATCACAGTCTTGCGGCCCCGCACGTAGCCCAAAAAGGATCCTGATTCCAGAATTCAGTCCACCACAAGGAGACTTCAAATGACCACCAACAAGGGCCCGCTGTCGCACGTCAAGGTGCTCGACCTGAGCCGCATCCTCGCCGCGCCCTGGGCTAGCCAAATTCTCGCGGATCTGGGCGCGGAGGTGATCAAGGTCGAGCGGCCCGGCGCCGGCGACGACACGCGCACCTGGGGGCCACCGTTCCTCAAGGACGCCGAAGGCAACGACACGAAGGAGGCGGGCTACTACCTTGCAGTCAATCGCGGCAAGCGCTCGATCACAGTCAGCCTTGAGAAGCCCGAGGGCCAGAAGATCGTCAAGGAACTTGCCAAGCGAGCCGACATCGTGCTCGAGAACTACAAGGCCGGCACGCTGGCGCGCTATGGCCTGGATGAAGCATCGCTGCGCAAGATCAACCCACGCCTCATCTACTGCTCGGTCACCGGCTTTGGCCAGACAGGACCGCGGCGCGACCAGCCGGCCTACGATTTCCTGATTCAGGCGATGGGTGGCCTGATGAGCGTGACCGGCGAGAAGGATGGCCGGCCAGGCGGTGGACCGCAGAAGGTCGGCATCCCGATCGTCGACCTGATGACCGGCATGTACACCGCCGTTTCGGTGCTGGCCGCATTGGCACGGCGCAACGAAACGGGCGTGGGCGACAACATCGACATCGCGATGCTCGACGTGCAGGTCGCCACCCTGTCCAATCAGGCAATGAACTACCTGGTCTCGGGCAAGGTGCCGCGCCGCAACGGCAACGCCCACCCCAATATCCAGCCGCAGGACGTGTACGCCTGTGCGGACGGCGATGTGATCCTGGTGGTTGGCAACGACGGCCAGTTCGCGAAGCTGTGTGAGGTGTTCGGGCGGCCGGACTGGATCGTCGACGAGCGCTTTGCCACCAACGCACAGCGCGTGCGCAACATCGGCGAACTGTCGGGCATGTTGCGCGACGTGTTCGCCGAGTGGGAACGCGACCGGCTGATTGCTGCGCTCGACAAGGCGGGCGTGCCTTGCGGCCCCATCAACACCGTGGCGGATGTGTTCAAGGAACCGCAAGTCAAGGCGCGCGAGATGCTGCGCTACGTGCCGCATCCGAGTGGGGTCGACGTCCCGCAGGTGGTCAGCCCCATGCGCTTTGCCGAGTCGCCGCTGCAGACACAGTCGGCGCCGCCGCTGCTCGGCCAGCACAGCGATGACATTCTTGTCGAGTTGGGCTACAGCCCGGCATGCATCCATTCTCTGCGCGGCGCGGGAGCGATCTGATGACGAAAAAGATGAGGCTGCACTGGTCGCCCAAGTCGCCCTATGTGCGAAAGGTGATGATCTGCGCGCACGAACTCGGCATCTTGCCCAGGCTCGAACTCGTGCGCTCGGTCGCAGCCATGCTCAATCCCAACGCGGCCCTCATGGTGGACAACCCGTTGTCGAAGATCCCGACGCTGGTGCGCGAAGACGGCTCGACGCTCTTCGACTCGATCGTGATCTGCGAATACCTGAACGACCTGGCCTGCGGCTCGCTGTTCCCGATACAGGGCGAGGCACGGTGGCAAGCGTTGCGCTGGCATGCGCTGGGGGATGGCCTGCTCGACGTGCTGATCCTGTGGCGCAACGAGCGCGAACGCGAGCATCCTTTGCGGGCGCTGGCGGATGCTTTCGAGCTCAAGACCCGCGCCTCGCTGAAGCTGCTCGACGCGGAGGCCGACTCGATCGGCAGCGCGCCGTTCTCCATCGGCCACGTGACGCTTGGCTGCGCCGTAGGGTATCTCGACTACCGCTTCGACGCGTTCGGCTGGCGTGCGCTGGCACCCCGTCTCGCCGGCTGGTTTGCAACTTTGCAGGCCCGCCCTTCCTTCCAATCCACGGAGCCCGTCGATGGTTGAACAACCCACCTCAACACGCGGCGAGGCATTGCCGCTGGACAAGAGCGTCATCGTGATCGGTGCCGGCACCATGGGTAGAGGCATCGCGGAAGTGACGGCGGCCGCCGGCCACACGGTCTACTTGCGCGACACGAACGACGCAGCGGTCGAGCGCGGCCTCGGCATGATCCGCGCAAGCCTGGACAAGCGGGTGGCGCGCGGCAAGCTCGGCAGCGCGGCGCGCGACGAAGCACTGAAGCGCGTCCAATCCACACTGCCCGACGGCGCGATGGCCGGGGTTGGCCTCATGACCGATGGCCGCACCGCGACCGAGCGGGCCGCCGCGCTGGGTGAGGCGGTGGTGCTGTTCGATCTCGCGCTTGATTACGTCAGCTGTGGTCGGATTGCCGTCGCCGCGGCGGCTCAGGCGAGCGCTGCAGACGTACTCAAGGCCGCGGGACTGTTCGGCGCATTGGGCAAGCGTGTCTCGCAGCTCGCGGACGTGCCCGGCATGTTGGTGATGCGCACGGTGGCCATGCTGGTCAACGAAGGCGCGGAAGCCGTGTACCAGGGCATCGCCTCCGCCGACAGTGTCGATGCCGCGATGCGCAAGGGTGTCAACTATCCCGTCGGCCCGATGGCATGGGGACGCGCCATCGGCCTTGCAACCGTGCTTCGGACGGTTCGCAACCTGGGCGCAAGCTATGGCGAGGACCGCTACCGCGGTTCTGTGTGGCTGCAACGCGAAGTGCAGGCCGCGTCATGAATGCCGAGACCCCTTGTCCCATGGTGCGCTGCGAGCGCAGAGGCCGTGTCGGCATCGTGACCATCGATCGGCCGGAGCGTCGCAATGCCTTGAATCTCCAGGTCAAGCGCGAGCTGGTTGAGCACCTGGAGGCGCTGGCCAGCGACGATGCCGTTGCCGCGGTGGTGCTGGCCGGCAGCGAAGGCTATTTCGTCGCCGGCACCGACATCGGCGAGATGTCGAGCATGCGGCCAAACGACCAGGTGCGCCTCGACACCGATCGCGTGTTCCACGTCGTGCGGCAACTCTCGAAGCCAGTGATTGCCGCAGTGGAAGGCTACGCGCTTGGCGGTGGCTGCGAACTGGCGCTGGCATGCGACATCATCATCGCGGCCGAGGATGCGAAGTTCGGGCAGCCCGAAATTCGTGTCGGAATCATGCCCGGTGCAGGCGGCACGCAGCGGCTGCTGCGCGCTGCGGGCCGCTACAACACCCTGCTGTGGAGCTTGACGGGCGACATGATCCCGGCAGGCGACGCCTACCTGTCCAATGTGGTGAGCGAGCTGGTGCCAACGGGGCAGGCGCTGGCACGTGGCGTCGGCAAGGCAGCTGCCAGTGAGGCAGCAGATGCGCTGAACTCCACCGCCTCGCCGATTCATTGTCATTCGGCGGTCGCACCGGATTTCTTGACGATCTCGGCCCACTTCGGGATCTCGCTGCGAATCAGCGTACCGAAGGCCTCGGGGCTGCCAAAGGTGGTCTCTATGCCAAGCGTCGCCAACTGCTCGCGCAATGCCGGCGTTGCCATCGCGCGCCCCAGCGCGGCATGGATCTTGGCGACCACATCCTTCGGCGTGCCCGCCGGCGCCAGCAGGCCGAGCCAGTTGGAGACCTCGTAGCCCCGGACGCCGGCTTCGGCCACGGTCGGCACCAGCGGCAGCGCCTGCAGCCGCCCGCTCGAAGTCACCGCGAGCGCGCGCACGCGGCCGGACTTGATGTGCTCCTCGTAGACGGTGTAGGAGTCGAAGGTCATATCGATGCGGCCAGCCAGCACGTCGGTCAACAGCGGCGCGCTGCCCTTGTACGGTACGTGCAGCATCTTGACGCCGGCCATGCTCTCGAACAGCGCGCCGGCCAGGTGGCTCGAGCTGCCGTTGCCGGCCGAGCCATAGGTCAACGCGCCGGGTCTGGCCTTGGCCTGGGCGACAAGTTCGGCGATGTTCCTGGCGCTCACCTGCGGCCCGACCACCAGCACGCGCGGCGTCAGGTGCGTCACGCTGATCGGCGCGAAGTCCTTCAGCGGGTCGTAGCGCAGCCTGGGATAGAGGGCCGGGTTGATCGCCTGCGTGCCCATGGTCGCAAAGAACAGCGTGTAGCCGTCCGGCGCCGCATGGGCGGCGGCCTCGGCCGCCGTGGTGCCGCCAGCGCCGCCGCGGTTGTCGACGATCACCTGCGTGCCGAGTTCGGTGCCAAGCCGCTGCGCCATGCCGCGCGCCATCACGTCGGTGGCGCCGCCGGCCGGGAAGGGCACGGTCAGGCGGACCGGCTTGTCGGGGTAGGCTGCCGAGAATGAAGGCGAGGCCGCGAAAGCCAGCACCATCGCCAGCAGCATCGCGCGACGGTCCCTGCGGTTATTCGCAGCGGAAGTTGGTTGCGTCATTGATGTCTCCCGCGCCCTTGTAGCGCGCCTGTTGCGGGTGCGGGCACAGCGGACGGCTGCGGGCACCGACATTGAAGTACCCGGGGTTGCTGGCCTTGGCAAGGACACTGTCGGGTGCCGTGCCCGCCTCGACCCATTGCACCAGTTGCGGCAGCATGTCGAAGGTGTCGGTGGCGGGACCGCCTCGGCAATGGTTCATGCCGGGCACCACGTACATCCGTGCGAAGTCCTGCGCACTGCCGCCCATCTGCCTGGCGACACCTTCATACCAACGCAGCGTGTCGTTCAGCGATACCGACGAGTCCGCGCCACCGTGGTAGACCATGAGCTTGCCGCCGCGTCTCTTGAAAGGGGACAGATCCGTGGCGTCCGTGAAGTACATCGACGCCGAAGACGGCCTGTAGGCTGGTGTGACGCCAGGCGCCGAGATGCCGTAGATCTTGACGGGGTCCGTGTCGAAGTTGTAGGCCAGCGAGAAGGGCAAGGCATCGCTGTCGGCAAACGGGACCTTCGGTGCCGAGGTGTAAAGCACCGATATGGCGGAAACGAATGAGAGCTTGATAGCGTTGTTCGCCGTTGCGCTCGATGATCCGAGCCACCACGAACGCCATGCCTGGCTGTAGCTCTTGTCCGTGGCCGAGACTCCGCCCATGCCGGGATCCCACGGCCAGTCTGAGTAAAGTTGGCGGCCCTTTGAATCGACGGCACCGGCATATGCTGTCTCCAGAGTCCTGATCTGGTCCGCGGTCAGGCAGCTGTCCCCTTTGGCGCCCGGGCACTGCGCCGTCAGCAACTGGACATGCACCCGTGGCGCGGTGCAAGCGGGCAGGTTGTCGACGATGCCATCCGACAAGCCATCGAGCGCGTCGCACGCCTTGAGCACTGCATTGCGCACCAACAGCAAGTCGGCGTCGCTGAAGCTCTGGCCAATGGCCGGCTGACCGTCAGGAAGCGACTTGCCCAGGCGCTTGGCCAGCCCAGCGAAGAGTTGAGTCGTCTGGATGCCGGCCAGCGGGCCCAATGGCAGGTGCAAGGTCGGATCGCCGGCAATGATGCCGTCGTAGTGCTCGGGGTAGCGCTGCGACATCAGCAAGGCCTCGCGCCCGCCTTCCGAGCAGCCCTGGAAATAGGCGTAGCGCTGCGGCTGTCCGTAGTAGGCCCGCGTGAGCAGCTTCCCCACGCGCGTGACCTGGTCGTAGGACTCGTAGGCGAAGGCAAGGCGCGCCTGCGGGTCGAGCCCGAACGCGGCTGTGCCGCCAGCATCGGGACGGCTGTTGAGCGTATTGTCGTGGCCGGAGTCGGTCCCAATGGTCGCGAAGCCCTGGCCCATCACGGCGACTGGGTCGACCAGCACGCCGTTGATACCGCCGCCGCCGCCCATGTAGAAGCGCTGGTTCCAGGCTTGCGGCAGACGCAAGCGGAACCGCGTGGCGTAGCGCTGGCCGTCGACGCCGACTCGGGAGTCGATGTCGCCGTCGATGCGGCAATGCGCCGGCTGTGTCGGCGTCGCCGTCTCGAACACCGCAGCCAGGATGCGCGTATTGGGTGGCAGGGCGACGGCGGTGGCCAACGCGCCGCACGCTTGCGGTGTGTCGAATGCCGCGCCATTGGCGATGACGTCGTTCCGGTAACTGCAGGCGCCAAGGCCAAGTGTCGCCACAATCGCAATGGCCAGCGTCGGCCGATTGGCTCTTGCCGGGCGATCCATCGTGGGGCGCGGATTCATCGGTAAAGGCGCTCCGGATTGGCGCGAAGCACCTGGCCTGCAATGGCCTCGTTGCCGGCCCAATCCCTGAACATCGAGAGCAGTTGCGCAGCGTCGGGCGTGGGCGTCACCCGCAGATGCGGCCAGTCGCTGCCCCACACCAATCGCTCGGGGTTGGCTTCGATCATCCTTTGCTGAAAGGCCCGCCCGGCTTGCCAGTCAGGTGCGTCGAGGAGGTTTCGATAGGCACAAAGCTTGACCCAGACCTTGCCCGACGCGAGTAGTTTGAGCAGCGTCCGAAACCCCGGTTCGTCCGTGCCGGCGTTCACGTCGAAGCCGCCCATGTGGTCGATCACGATCGGCACGGGCAGCGCCAGCAATTGGGGGGCAATGGCGGGCAGTGCCTTGCAGTCGGTCCATAGCTCTGCATGCAGGCCGGCGTCTGCGAGCGCGGGTGCGAGCGCCTGCAGGTCATCGAAAGACGCGCTGCCAGCGAAGTTGGTGCCTGGGCCGCTTCGATGACTGAAACGTGCACCTCGCACGCCGTGATCACGCAGGCCATGCAGCGCCAGCTCGTCGCCTGGTTGCACCACGACCACGCCGCGCAGGGAGGGCCGTGCCGCCAATGCGTTCAGCAGCAGTGTGTGGTCCTTGCCATATGCGCTTGGATGCACCAGCACTCCGTGGTCGAGACCAAGTCGTGCGAGCAGCGCCAGATAGTTCGACTCGATGGCTTCCGGCGGCGTGTAGTTGCGCTCGGCCGCCAACGGAAATTGGTCGTAGGGACCGAATAGGTGGGCGTGGCAATCCCAGCCCGCGCCTGCAGCGGCGGACTCTCTCATCGCAGGTCTGCCTTTTGCGGGAGCTGGAAGGCCGGTGCGACGCCATCAGGCAGTGGAATCTCGTGACAGTTGAGCGTCATTGCGACCATCGTGTAGTAGCCGATCAGAGCAGTCAGTTCGACCACCGTGCGTTCTCCGAAGCGCTCAAGCGCCGTGGCGTAGGTCGCATCGGAAACCGAGTTGTGCCGGTTGAGTTCGACCGCGTAGTGGTAAACGGAAGCGTCGTCCGCCGAAAGGCCGGGTGGCTCGGTCTGGGCGAGTAGCGCTTCGATGATCGGCTTTTCGATGCCCGCCTTCTCGGCTTCGGCGCGATGCGCATACCACTCGAAAGGCGAGTTGCAGGCTCGACCGGTGACCAGGATCGCGATTTCTGACTGCCGCGGCGTCAACGTCGTGCCGTAACGCAGCAGGGCGCCGATCGCCTGCCATTTGTCCGCGAGCTCCGGGTTGTGGAGCGCGGCTCGAAGAGGACCCTGAATGCGCCCGCGCGGCCCGGAAATGATCTTGTCGTAGACGGCGCGCTGCTCGGGATTCATGGTCTCCGGCGCGGGCAGGGAAATTCTTGGCATGCACGTGTCTCCTGTGGTCGATCGTTGCCAACGAGCTTAGGCGACCGGGACGATGCGAGCAGCTGTGCGCGACGCAACGCTGCTATGCGTGCGCACGCAAGACGAGGCTACGCGGGACCGCCGGAGTGCCACATCCCGCTGCGCGCGCTGTCTTCCACGACGCTGACGATTTCCGCCGCGACCGCAGATACCGCCCGCGCGGGTCCCTTCGTGCGCGCCAGGGCCATGGAAACGATGCGCTGCAGTGGCGGCGAAACGATCTTGGCCGCTTGCAGACGCCCTTCCTTCAATTCGGCCCACACCGCATGGATGGGTAGCACGGTGTAGAGCCGAGCTTCGGCGACTGTCGTTCGCATCAGCGGAAGCGAATCGGCTTCGATGGCCGGCGCCAGCGTAATGTGCCCCTGCCGGGCCATCGCGTCCAGTGCCGTGCGCAGCCCATTCGGAGCGCTCGGCAGGATGAAAGGCAACTCGTGCAGGGCGGAAAAGGCAACTTCGGGTGCAGCAGTCAATCGGTCACCCGCGGGGCCGATCAGGTAGCTGTCGACGGTGGCAAGCGCCTGCTCCTGCTCGTAATGTGCATTGCCGTATCGATAGAGAATGGCTATGTCGACGCGCGCGTCGGACAGCCATTCCTCTACCTGACCGCTCGAGCCTTCGAGGATCTTGAGCTGGATTCCCGGATGGCGTTCGCGCAACTGTTTGAACAGGCGGCCGACGATCGGATTGGTGATCGAGGGCAGCGATCCGATGGTGACTCGGCCAGAAGGCTCGCGCGCCTCACCATGGATTTCCAGCTCCAGCTGCTCCGCATCCGAGAGAAGCGCCTTTACCAGCGGAAAGATGCGCTGGCCGACATCGGACAGTGCCACGCCGCGGCCTGTGCGATTGAAGAGCCGCGCCTTGCATTCCCGCTCAAGCGAATTCAGATGGCGGCTCAGCAGGGATTGATTGCTGTCCAGAAACAGGGCTGCTCGCGTCAGGCTGCCGAGTTCTGCAATGGCCAGGAATGCCCGCCACTTCTGCAGGTCAGAGGTGATGTCGAGCTGGATCTGAGTGGCTTTGCCAGTTTGCATCGGACTTCGCTCGCATCGATATAAACGTGCCATTGTCCGGCTTGTCAACGGCACTCGAATGCCGGGTTTCCCTCACCCCTGCCGCCCACGTCGCCCGATTTAGGCCGCCACTTTGAGCTTCGGCATGGCGCTCGCGCGATTCCGGTTGTGGTGGCCGATCACCTCGACGGTGACGGCGCCCACGATCATCAGGGCTGCAAGGTAGTATTGTCCTGCGGCGAGGGTTTTGGTGGCCGCTTTCGCCCTGCATACCTGCCGTTGGCCGCTCGGTGGCGACGGACAGCAACGGGCCCATCTGCGCCCTTCGCGCCTCGCGGGTGAACTTCAGCAATCAGTCTGAAAGGGCGTTGTCACGTTGGCCGCCAGTGGCTGCAACATCGGCAGGTGGCGTTGCGATTCAGAAGGCGGAGGACGGATTTTGGGTGAGGCCTGTGAAAAGGCGCCAGGCGTCGAAGCGCTCAGGCAGGCGAAAACCTCGCATGCGCCGCTCCCTCTCACGGGTGGGCCTGATGGCTGTTCTCGGCACGGTTGTTCACGCGGGCGCAGGCCTTGACGAACACATGCCGGACGTTCGCCAGCTCCGCGATCTCGGCCTTGGCGGCCGGGTAGCTGCGGGATCCGAAGCGTAAACAAGCGGGGTTGGCCGGCTGCGTTCAGGCGCTCTTGATCCAGATGGCCTTGGTCTGGAGGAACTCTTCCATATGCTCGGTGCCGGATTCGCGGCCGTACCCGCTCATCTTGTAGCCGCCGAACGGCACGGCAGGATCCATCAGTTGGTAGCAATTCACCCACACGGAGCCGCTGCGAAGTCCGGCACTGACTTGCATCGCCGTACCCACGTCTCGGGTCCATACGCCGGCGCCCAAGCCATAGACTGTGTCATTGCCGCGCCAAATGGCCTCGTCGACGGAGTCGAATGGCAGCGCGGAAATGACCGGCCCGAAAATCTCTTCGCGGGCGATCCGCATGCCGTCACTGACCGAGGAGAACACGGTTGGCTCAACGAAGTATCCTGCGTCGTATTCGGGGCCGGCTTTGCGGCCCCCTCCCGCCAGCGCGACGGCCCCCTCCTGCACCCCTGATGCAAGGTAGCCGCAAACTCGGTCCAACTGCGCGGCGGACACCAGTGGCCCCAACTGCGTCGTAGGGTCGCGCGGATCGCCGAGGCGCAGGCCGCGGGCGAAGTCCGCCACTCGCGCAACGAATTCGTCATAGATGTGTCGTTCCACGAACAGACGGGTTCCCGCGCTGCAGATTTGGCCCGAGTTGGCGAATACGGCCATCGCTGCGCCGGGCACCGCGGCGTCCAGGTCAGCATCGGCGAAGACAATGTTGGGCGACTTCCCGCCTAACTCGAGCGATACGCGCTTGATGTTGCCGGCGGAGGCTTGAATGATCTTGCGCCCCACCTCCGTGGATCCGGTGAACGCAACCTTGTCCACGCCAGGATGTGCGGCCAGCGCAGCACCCGCTTCGCTGCCGCCGGCCACCACGTTGACTACGCCGGGCGGAATCCCTGCTTCCAGGCACAGCTCGCCCAGCCGCAATGGCGACAGAGGGGCCTGTTCCGCCGGCTTGATGATGATGGTGCAGCCCGCTGCGAGCGCCGGGGCAATCTTCCAGATCGCCATACCGAGCGGTCCGTTCCACGGGTTGATAGCCGCGACGACGCCGACCGGCTCCTTCACGGTATAGGAGAAAACCGCACCCGCCTGGGAATTCGGGATGGTCTGCCCGTGCACCGCGGTCGCCAATCCGGCGTAGTAGCGCAGCAGTCCGACTGCCCGCGAGCGTCTCCCTATTGTTGCGCTGATCGGGGCTCCCATGTCCAGGGTATCGAGCAGCGCGAGCTCGTTGAAACTCGCATCGACGAGGTCCGCGAGCTTCAGCAGGCATTGCTGGCGGTCAAAGGGCTTCATGCGTTTCCAAGGACCCTCCAGGGCACGTCGCGCCGCAGCGACCGTCGCGTCGATGTCTTCAGCCTCGGCCCAAGCGACATTCGCGAGAAGTTCTCCCGTTGCGGGATTGCGCGTTTCGAAGGTCTTGCCCGATAGCGCCGGCACACGCCGCCCGTCAATCAGAAGAAGGCGAGGACTGTCATCCAACCAGGCGGGGACGTCTTGTCTATTACGCATGCTGCAGGGCTCTCTCTTTGGTCATTTGCGGGCGCTGGGATGGCAGGACAGGATTGCAGATGAACTCGGCGGCACGCTCCCCGATCATCATGGCCGGTGCGCTGGTATTGCCCGAGATGATGTCGGGCATGATCGAAGCATCTGCGACCCGCAATCCCTCGATTCCATGGACGCGCAATTGCGCGTCCACGACTGCTGCCGGGTCAGACTGGGGCCCCATCTTGCAAGTACCGACAGGGTGGTAGATAGTCATAAGTCCAGCACGTATGGCCTGCTCCAGTTCCGCATCCGACTCAACCGCCGCGCCGGGAAACAACTCCGTTCCAAGGTGCCGAGCCATTGCATCGGCAGCGAAGATGCGCCGCGCTTCGCGGACGCCGCTCACCAGCGTGCGTAGGTCGGAAAGCTCTTCGAGGAAGCAAGGGCGCATGAGGGGTTGGTCCTCCGGACGCGCAGACTTGAGGCGGAGGTGACCGCGGCTCAATGGCCGCAGCAGCGTCACGAAAGCCATCACGCCGTGCTCGCGTGGAATCGCGCGCGCAGAGTTCTTCAGCCCGGCCATGAACGTGAGTTGCACGTCGGGTCTTGTTTGCGAGGGACCGGTGCGCAGGAAGCCGCCGGCCTCGGCGGCATTGGAGGCCAGCATTCCCGAACGCCAGAACCAGAAAGCCAACGGACTGAGCGCGATGGCCGGCAGGAAGCGCGCAGAGAGTGCATAGGACTGTCGGCTCGGATCACGCATCGACAGCGGCACCGACGCGTGATCCTGCAGGTTCATGCCAACACCCGGCAAATCTTGTGCGACCGGGATGCCGAGGTCCATCAAATGCGTTGCGGGTCCGACCCCGGAAAGCATCAACAATTGCGGCGAGTTCACCGTCCCCCCTGTGAGAACCACCTCGCTAGCGGCGTTCAGGCGCCGCCGACTGCCGTTTTGGATCACGTCGACGCCCACTGCGCGCCCGCCCTCGATCACGATCCGTTCCACCAGCGTGTCTGTCAGGACAGTGAGATTGGGTCGGTGCATGACTGGATGCAGGAATGCGCGCGAGCTGCTCAAGCGGATTCCGTCGCGTTGATTCACCTCCCAAAGCCCGAACCCATCCTGCCGGCCACCGTTGAAGTCATCGTTGCGCGAGTGGCCGGCCTGCACGGCCGCCTCGACGAATGCGCGCGATAGGGGGTTCGCGGCACCGGGGCGAACGACATCGAGTTCGCCGCCAACACCGTGATGCGGCCCGAGTCCTCCCGCGCGGTTCTCGTGCCGCTTGTATGCGGCCAGCACTTCTTCGTAGGACCATCCCGGATTGCCCTTGGCTTCCCAGGCATCGTAGTCGGCGGGGTGGCCCCGGACGTACACGGAACCGTTGACGGAACTGCAGCCGCCGAGCAGCCGCCCGCGCGGCACAGCGATCTTGCGATGATTGATCGCCGCGCCGCCCTGAAACTCATACTTCCAGTTGTACTTGGCATGCGGCAGCAGGAAGATGTTGCCCACCGGCAGCGACGTCTTGATGTTCGCCGGAAACGCGCGATCCGATGGGCCAGCCTCCACCAGCGCCACGCGGACTGCAGGGTCGGCCGAGAGCCGATTGGCCAGGACGCATCCCGCAGAGCCAGCGCCAACGACGATGAAGTCGTACCCGGCGTTCACTGCTCGATCTCGGCAGCGCGACCGACGAAGGCAGCGTCGGTCTCTCCATCCGGGGCCACCTCTACCAGCACCTTGGCGATCTGGCCGGTGAACGCGAATGGTGCCTCGTACGCCAGACTCACTGGTAGGCCGGTGTCGCGGCCGCAGGTCAGACCGGACTGCACGGCGCGGTGCGGCCAAGTCCGTTCCACCCGCACAGTGCCCACCACGGCGCCGTCGACCACCAGACGGCCAACGCCGCCACTGTCGCCGTGCCGCGCAAACTCGTAGCGCACCGTGCGAGGGCCGGGCGCCAGTACCCCATTCGACGTCACCACGAACTTCTCGTCCTCGGAAAAGACGTACTCGTGCACCAACTTCCCGCCTTTTATGTACATGGTGTAGCCGGCCAGCGCCGTCCCGAACGCGAGCAGGACACCTTCCGCGCCCGACGGCGGAATCACGATGTCGGCGGCGATCGCATAGGAGCGAGAGGTCAAGTCCGGCGCGCTCAGCCGATCGATCCGCGCTTGGCCCGCTCGGTACTCGTACACCCGGGTCTGCACCTGCGGTGCTTCGGGCGGCAATCGACCCCACTTGCGATCGTCCAGCGGCAGCACTTCGAAGGCACGAGCCTCCGACCACCACAGGTCGACCATCTCGCGCAGACGGTCCGGAAACTTGTCCCCCAGGTCGTGGCACTCTGAGAAATCATTGTCCAGGTGATAGAGGGCCCAGCGGTCGGCATCGAAATCCGTCCCCGGTTGATGCAGCGTAACGGCCTTCCAGCCGCGATGCCAGATAGCCCGGTCGCCGTTCAGTTCGAAGTGCTGGGTGACCTTGCGCGTCGACGCCGTGGGATCTTCAAACGTGTAGCGCATGCTCGTGCCGTGCACTGGCACCTGCTCGACGCCCTGGTGCACGCCCAACGCCGGGACACCAAGCACATCGAGTACCGTCGGGAACAGGTCGATCACGTGGTGATACTGAGTGCGCAGGCCAGGCTCAGTGATGCCCCTAGGCCAGTGCACCAGCAGCGGCGCACGCACGCCGCCACCATACGTATTCATCTTGTACCACTTGAGCGGGGTGTTGCTGACCTGTGCCCAGCCGGCGGCATAGTGCGGATAGGTGTAGGGTCCGCCCAACTTGTCCAGCGCGCCTTCGCGTTGCTGCGCAGTCTCCGGGCCGTGGTAGATCGCCTTGCGCATGTTCAGCGAAATCGATCCGAGCGGGCCGCCTTCGGGACTGGCGCCGTTGTCGGATATCAGCACGATCATCGTGTTCTCGATGCGTCCGCTGTCTTCCAAGTACGAGATCAGCCGTCCAATCTGCTGGTCGGTGTGGTCCAGGAACCCGGCAAATACCTCCTGGGAGCGTTCGAGGAACTCCCGATCTTGCTCCTCGATGTCTGCCCAACTCTTCACACCAGGGTTCCGCTCGGGGAGACTGGTGTTTTCCGGCACCACGCCCAAGGAACGCTGTCGGGCCAGGCGCTCTTCGCGGATGGCGTCCCAGCCTTTGGCGTAGCGCTTGTGATACTTGTGGATGAATTCGGCCGGAACATGATGCGGGAAGTGGCATGCACCTAACGCGAGGTACATGAAGTAGGGGCGCGTCGCGTTCGCCACCCGGAGATCGCGGATCATCGCGATGGACTGATCCACCAGGTCGTTGGTGAGGTGATAGTCAAGCCGAGGAGTCAGGTCCACGGGATGGTTGTCGCGGAAAAGCTCTGGATTCCACTGGTCCGTCATCGCGCCCTGGAAGCCATACCAGTGGTCAAAGCCGCGGCCCAGCGGCCATTGTGTGAACGGCCCGGCAGCGCTGATTTCCTTCATGGGCGTCAGGTGCCACTTGCCCACTGCCATCGTGCTGTAGGCATGTCCGCGCAAATTCTCTGCAAGCGTTCCGGCCCGCTTGCTTATATGCCCGCGGTAGGAGGGGTAACCGCCGGCCCACTCGGCAATGGCGCCCATGCCAACGGCATGCGCATTGCGCCCGGTCAGCATGCAGGCTCGCGTGGGTGAGCACATCGAAGTCACGTGAAAGTTCGTGTACTGCGCGCCCATCCGCGCAAGGCGGTCCATATTGGGAGTTTCGATTTCGGACCCATAGCAGCCCAGGTCGGAGAAGCCTACGTCATCCAGAACAATGAAGATCACGTCCGGGGCGTCCGCGGGTGCCTTGGCTTCAGGCGGCGTCCAGGGCGTTGAGCTCTTGTAGGTTCGGCCGATGGTTCCGGAAAAGTGCGAGTCGTAGTCCATGGGATGTGTCGCTGACGATAAAAGACCTGATTAGGGGTCAGCCAACCGGATCAAATTTTCGCAAGTGAGACAATCCAAGGGTGATTACCGACGCCAGCCTTCGCCGCCCAGGGGCCGACACATTCGCTGCAGCAATGGGTTTGCTGCCGCCCTCAACGGCAGGAGCTATCCGCGCCCTCGGTCAAATGCGCAGCTTCGAGGACCGTGAGGTTGTGCTCAGCAGTGGCGCAGTCGCAGGTTCGGTGTTCTTGCTGCTCGCTGGCAAGGTACGGCTTGCAGGCATCACGCCCGAGGGCGAGGAAGTGTTGCTCCGCTGGTTCATGCCTGGGGAGTTCGTGGGGCTCGCATCGGTTCTCGGGCGCCTGCCGTTTTCGGCAGAGGCGGTGGCCACTGGGCAGGTCCAAGCCGTCCAAGTAGATGCCGACGCCCTGTATCGCCATCTGTCCACGGATCCGCAAGGCGCCCTGCAATTCGCACGAATTGTGAGTGCCTTTGCGTCCGAACTTGTCGAAGTGTTCGTCACGTTCACCGCCGGAAGGCTGGAACGCCGTATTCTCGGAGTGCTTCACCGGTTGGCCGCGCATGAGCCGCCTGCGGCCGAGCATCAGGGCATCCGGCTGGAGGTTTCACAACAGGATCTCGCACATGCGGTAGGTGCATCTCGGCAGCGTGTGTGCATCGAACTGCGCAAGCTCGAGGAAGGCGGCTGGATCCGGCTCGGCTATCGCCATCTTGTCGTGCTGCGAAGCCTGCCGTCGCAGCCGCTTGTTCGGGGTGATTGAAGGCGGCGCCTTCGACGGCGGTATATACCCCTACATTGTCGCAATTGTTCCGGGCGGCTGATGCACGACGAACTTCAATGTGGCATTCAGAACGATGGAGCCTTCGATGAGACTGTCCCTTCCCCCCGCATTGATCAAGCGCCGCCAAGCGATTGCGATCGTGCCGATTCTCGCTGCGTTCCTCGTGACCGGCGTTGCATGGGCTCCGCCTGCTACCGCGCAGACTGGCTATCCGGAAAAGCCAATCCGGCTCATCTTGTCGGCTCCCGCGGGGGGCACTCTGGATGCAATCGGCCGCGCCGTCGCCGAGAAGATGAGTGCCGCCTGGAAGCAGCCTGTGATTGTTGAATCGAAAGCCGGCGCTGCGGGGATGCTGGCCGCCGCCGCCGTGGCCAAGGCGCCACCTGACGGGTACACGGTCCTTCTGAGCCTCGCTTCCGTTGTACAGAATACGGTTGTGCGGCCTGCCGCGCCATACCGCCTGCAGGATCTCGTTCCGGTCTCCCTCGTCGCGACGATGCCGGTCGTGCTGGTGGTCAAGAACGACAGCGCCGCGAAATCGCTGTCGGACTTGGTTCGCATGTCGAAGGAGCCACAGCAACGCGTCAGCGTCGCGTCCTGGGGCATCGGATCGACGGGGCACATCATCAGCGAGGCCATTCGCCAAAAGTCCGGCGCAGACTGGACCCACGTGGCGTACAAGGGCGAGGCGGAGCCGCTTTCGGACCTGCTGGGTGGGAGGGTGACCGCCGCCACCGGTTCACCCGGCTTTTACTTGAATCACCTGAAGGACGTTCGCGTCCTGGCGGTGGGCGCCCCGGCTCGGCTAAAAAAGCTCCCGGAGGTTCCGACCTTTGAGGAGGTAGGTTATCCAATGGCCAATCTGTCCGGCTGGGGCGGCTTTTTCGTACCGGCAGGTACCCCCGCCGCGATCATCTCAAAACTCTCCGCCGAGATTCAAAGAATCGTGGCATTGCCCGATGTGGCCGAGCGCATTCGATCTCTTGAGTACGAACCGGTTGGTAACAGTAGCGAGGCATTTGCCCGCTATGTCGAAGAGGACGCGGCCCGCTGGACTGCCGTCGTCAAGAAGGGCAACATCGTCCTCGACTAGGGCAATGCGCGTAGAGCAATAGTCTCACCTGAGCCGCCGATACTTTGATACGACGAAGGAGCTGCAGACCTGCGATTTCCTTCGGGCAGGCGCTGAACGATCCACAGGTCCTAGCGGGCGACGTGGTGGTCAATGTGCCTTTTTGTGCAGAGGGCGGCTCCGCGCGCTCGCCCGATATGCGGTTGAAGATCTCGGAGGCCGCGCGGCGTCCGTTCCTCACCCCTCCCACATTGGGTCGCGATACGGACGCGGTGTTGGCCCACGACTGGATGCTTTGCTGGCTATCAGGCCGTACGGCTCATGATGAACTGCGCTGAGCGGGCGCCAAAGTTCGTGCCGTCGAAGCGAGTCGCCGACAGCGGCTGGGTCTGCTGCGCGAAACGTCACTGTTTATCGCGCTTGGCATCTTCGGCGGCCTGCCTATGTCTCTTGACACCGCGCCTGACGTAGCTTCCACGAAGTGAGGTCTTTCTGTTCTTCAAAATCGTCTCCTCTCAATTCGACTCTTTCGTTCTTTGGTAACGGAGGCCGTGTCGCTCGGATCGAAGGGTTGCCGCAACGCATTTGCGACGTCGACGCAGATCAAGACGACGCGCGGGGCGGGGCCACCTTGAGCCTGTCGTATCCGGCCCTGCTCCGGATAGAGGCGACCCTATTTAGATAGCTTCGACCAGTTCCGGCACGGCCGTGAACAGGTCGGCCATGAGGCCGTAGTCGGCCACCGAGAAGATCGGGGCTTCTTCGTCCTTGTTGATCGCCACGATCACCTTGGAGTCCTTCATGCCGGCCAGATGCTGGATGGCGCCCGAGATGCCTGCTGCGATGTACAGCTGCGGGGCGACGATCTTGCCCGTCTGGCCCACTTGCCAGTCGTTCGGGGCGTAGCCCGCATCCACTGCGGCGCGGCTGGCGCCCAGGCCCGCGTTGAGCTTGTCGGCCAGAGGTGCCATCACCTCGGTGAACTTCTCTGCGCTGCCGAGAGCCCGGCCGCCCGAGACGATGATCTTGGCGGCGGTCAGTTCGGGGCGTTCGCTCTTCGTGACCTCGCGGCCTACGAAGCTGCTCTTGCCGCTGTCGGCAACGCCTTCGGCCGTTTCAATCGCTGCGCTGCCACCGGTGGCGGCTGCGGCGTCGAAGCCGGTCGTGCGCACCGTGATCACCTTGGTCGCATCGCTGCTCTGCACGGTGGCGATGGCGTTGCCGGCGTAGATCGGGCGCTCGAAGGTGTCGGGGCTATCGACCTTGGTGATGTCGCTGATCTGCGCCACGTCGAGCTTGGCGGCCACGCGCGGAGCGACGTTCTTGCCGTTGGCGGTCGAGGGGAACAGGATGTGGCTGTAGTTGGATGCGATCGTCAGCACCTGGGCTGCGACGTTCTCGGCCAGGTTTTCAGCGAGGCTGGGGCCGTCGGCCACGATGACCTTGGCAACGCCCGCGATCTGGGCGGCGGCCTTGCCGGCTTCGGCGGCATTGGCACCGGCCACCAGCACGTGGACATCGCCGCCGCAAGCCAGCGCGGCAGTCACGGTGTTCAGGGTCGCGGGCTTGACGGTCGCGTGGTCGTGTTCGGCAATAACAAGTGCGGTCATGTTCAGATCACCTTCGCTTCGTTCTTCAGTTTGTCCACCAGCGTTGCAACGTCAGGCACCTTGATGCCAGCGCCGCGCTTGGGCGGCTCGCTGACCTTCAGGGTCTTCAGGCGGGGCTTCACATCGACACCCAGGTCTTCGGGCTTGAAGGTGTCGAGCTGCTTCTTCTTGGCCTTCATGATGTTGGGCAAGGTGACGTAGCGCGGCTCGTTCAGGCGCAGGTCGGTCGTGACGACGGCCGGCAGCGTGAGGGAGACGGTTTCGAGGCCGCCGTCGACTTCGCGGGTGACGGTAGCTTTGTCGCCAGCGACTTCGACCTTGGAGGCGAAGGTGGCTTGGGGCAGGTCCGCCAGGGCCGCGAGCATCTGGCCGGTCTGGTTGGCGTCGTCGTCGATGGCCTGCTTGCCCAGGATGATGAGCTGGGGCTGTTCCTTGTCGACCAGGGCCTTGAGCAGCTTGGCGACGGCCAGGGGTTGCAGCTCTTCTGCGGTTTCCACCAGGATGCCGCGGTCGGCGCCGATGGCCATGGCGGTGCGCAGGGTTTCCTGGCACTTGGCGTCACCGCAGGAGACGGCGATGACGTCGGTCACAACGCCCTTTTCCTTGAGGCGCACGGCTTCTTCCACGGCGATTTCGTCGAAGGGGTTCATGCTCATCTTGACGTTGGCAATGTCCACCCCGGTGCCGTCGCTCTTGACGCGCACCTTCACGTTGTAGTCGACGACCCGTTTGACAGGTACAAGAACTTTCATACTTACGCTCCTCTAATGTGTTGATGTGGTCCCGCGCAAGCGCGGCTGCTCGAACTCGACGGCGACCGGTACGCTGATCTACATGTGCAGCGTAACGCTGAGCCGCCTGGTACTCGGCGTGCTTGAGCGCAACAGGCTCCAAGGCACGCGTGCGCCCTGAGAGCCTGCGATGCCCGGACGCAGTCTCAGGCAGGCGAGAGCGACGCGCCGGTGACAAGCCCGATTGCCTCCACCTCAACTTTCAGCCCGAAATGCAGTGGTCCCGTGGGCACGACTGCACGGGAAGGTCGGACGCTGCCAGCCCACTCGCGATAGATCGCATTGAAGGCTGGCCAGTTCGCCATGTCATCGACATACACGCGGACTTGTACGAGGTGCTTGACTTCGCTGCCGGCGGTCTCCAGCGCCGTCTTGACATTCGCCAGCACCTGGCGCGCTTGATCCTCGAAGGAGGCGTCGACCAGCTTGAGACCGGCAGCAGTAATGGGCAATTGACCAGAGACGAAGGCAAGTCCTTGCGCAACACTTACATGGCTATAGTGCCCGCCGGGCGCAGCCAGATCGTCAGGGTCAACGTACTGAACTTCACCGGAGCCAGATTCACGGCTGAGCATGTGCTTTCCCTCCCTTCTTCTTGCTCTCAACAACTGCCGTCGATGGCCGTGCGCGAGCCACGCGGCGCGGACCATCGGAAGAGCGGACGATGAGCTCGGGCCTCCATATTTCCTGCAATTCGCTCGCCGGCGTCCCATCCAGACGCGACATCAGCATCTCGACCATCCGCTTCCCTGCCCGATGGGTCTCCGCAGAAAAGGTAGTCAGCGCCGGCGTGACATAGCGGCCAATCGGATGATCATCACCGCCGATGACACCGACGTCCTCGCCCGGCGTTCTTCCCGTCTCGGAGATGGCCCGCATGACGCCCAGCGCAACCAGGTCGTGGCCGCAGACGATGGCGGTCGGCGGATCGGGAAGATCCAGCAAACGACGCGCAGCGCTCACACCGCCTTCTTCCGAGATCGCTTCTTCGACGCACAAGTCGGGGTCAATCTCGATTCCCGCGGCGCGCAATGCCGCCTCGTACCCGATGCGCTGATAGTGACTGAACATCAGGAACTCGGGCGAGTGGACCAGGGCAATCCGGCGATGCCCCAGCGCGATGAATCGCGCGCATCCAGCGCGACCGACAACGGTGTGATCGATGTCCAGGTACGGGTAATCGGTGGATGTTTCACTTCGTCCGAACGCGACAAATGGAACGTCCCGCTCCAGAAGGTATGCGATCCGCTCATCGTCTCTGCGGGTACGACCAAACAGCAATGCATCGACGCGTTGGCGCTCGACCAGCCGCTTGAACACGTCGATCTCGGTTTCAACGCTCCGGGCTGACGCAATGATGATCTGGTAGTTCGAACCGTCCAGCGCCTCATCCACGCCCATGAGCATGTTCAAGAAGAACGGGTGAGCGAACGAGGCCTGCGGGGCCGACAAGACGAAGCCAATGGTGTCCGAAGACTGGCGCCGCAAACGACGGCCAGCCGGATCGGGCGAAAAGCCCAGGCGGACGGCCGCTGCCAGGACGCGCTCGCGCGTCGCCGGACTCACGTCTTCGCGGCCATTCATTGCCTTGGAGACAGTGCTGACCGACAGCTTCAGCTTCCCTGCGAATTCTTGGATGTTCAAGTTGCGTTCCTTGGTGAATCTGCGAGCTCCATTCTCGCGGACATCGACAGTTTACCGAAACCGTTTTTCCAAGAACCCTACTCGATGGCAGTTGACATTTCGTCATGACCTCGTAAGATTATCGAAATCGTTTTCGTAAACACATGATCATGACCACATCCGACACAGAACTTTTGATGATCCGAGATACGGCGCGCCGCTTTGTGCGTCAGCGTCTGGTCCCGCTTGAACAACAGATCGAGACCGACGACGACGTCAGCCTCGAGCTGCTCGCCCAGTTGAGATCCGAGGTCGCAGCGCTCGGGCTGTATGGCTTCAACCTCCCGGAAAGCATTGGTGGGCCGGGCCTCTCGGCCGCGACAAAGGTCGCGATCCTGGAAGAGCTCACGTACACCTCAGTGCCGTTGAGCGAAGTTTTCGGCCATTTGCCGCTGCAGCTGAGTCAAGTCAATGATGAGCAGCGRCAAACGATGCTGCCTGACCTCCTGTCCGGCAGCAAAATCGTCACCTACGCACTGACGGAACCCAATGCGGGCTCCGATCTGAGCGGGTTGCGCACGCGCGCAGTCAAGGCAGACGGGGGCTGGGTGCTGAGCGGCAGCAAGCACTTCATCTCGCACGCCGAAACTGCGGACTACATCATCGTCCTGGCGGTGACGAATCCTTCTGCCTCGCTCAAGGGGAAGCTCGGAACATTCATCGTGCGCCGCGACAACCCGGGCGTCGTGGGCATGACGCGCTACAAGAAGATGGGCTGGCGCGGCTACCACCTCAACGGCTTTTCACTCGAGAACTGTTTTGTGCCCGATGCCGATGTGCTCGGCGCGCCCGACGCGGGCTTCCTGGGGATGATGCAGTCGATCAACCAAGACCGGCTTCTCTCGGCGAGTCGCTCACTCGGCCTTTCTGCCCGCGCGCACGCGATGGCATGCGAGTACGCCGTGGAACGCAAGGCCTTCGGCGCCAGCTTGTCTCAGCACCAGGCCATCCAGTTCATGGTCGCCGACAACGATGTGGACATCGAGGCGGCGCGCTTGCTGATTCGCAGTGCCGCGGAAATGATCGAGGCCGACGATCCGCAGGCGCGAATCGCCGCGTCGCGCGCGAAGCTCTTCGCTAGCGAAATGGGATGCCGCGTCACCGATCGCGTGCTGCAGATTTTTGGTGCCATGGGCTACATGTGCGAACTCCCCATCGAGCGCTTCTACAGAGACGCGCGCGCCTTCCGTATCGGCGAGGGCACCTCCGAAATGCAGCGACTCCAGATTGCGCGATCTGCGCTGGCCGCATGAAAGACGAGTGATGGCTTTTGATCTTCTGAACACCCACTCCGGTGATCTACCGGCTTTTCATGCCGACGGTCACACGGTATCCCGCGCAGAACTCAAGATCTCGGCGCAACGTGCAGCCGCGTTTCTGCATCAGCTCGGGTTGCGCCGCGGCGATACGATGGCCGTCTGGATGCCGGATGGCGCCGTATGGCTGCAGCTGTTGTTCGGTGCGGCCCAGCTCGGTGTGCTCATGGTGCCTGTCAGCACCCGCCTCAAGCTCTCGGAAGCACAGCATGTGGTGGCCACGTCACGGGCGCGCGTGCTGGTGGTTCCGACAACGTTCCTGGACTTCGACTATCTGGGGGCATCGCTCGCCATTCAAGCGTCTGAACCCACTCTCGAGCATGTGATCGACGTGCCCGCTGGTGCGGGCTTTCAATGGGGTGACTACGCACCTCATCCGGAGATTGCCGGCCAGGACTCCGACCCGCTCTGTACCTTCAGCACCTCCGGCACCACCGGCAAGCCGAAGCTGGCAGTTCACACGCAAGGCGGGATCGCGACCCATGCCCGCAATGCCGGCCGCGTGAACGACATCCACCTGGGCGATGCGATGTTGTGCGCGCTGCCCCTTTACGGCGTGCTCGGCTTCGTCAAGGCCTTTGCAACGCTCGCCGCCGGCGGGGCCTGTGTTTTTCTGCCGGTGTTCAAAGCGGACGCCGCGGCCGCAGCCATCGAGAAGTACTGCATCACCCACTTCTTTGGTTCAGATGGAATGCTCGACATGGTGCTCAACGCCAAAGGCGGCTCGCTCGCCACCTGGCGCCGCGGGAGCTTCGCCGAGTTCGCGGGTCTCGGGCGCAAAGTGATCGAGCGCGCCTGGAATGACTTGGGCCTGCGCTTGAGTGGCCTCTATGGGATGTCGGAGTGCTTCGCGATGACGGCCATCCGTGATCCGAGCGCGGAGGCAGAGGTGCGAGGCATGCCCGGTGGCACACCGATCTCGCCAAGTATTCAGTTCCGCATCGCGGACCCGGTAAGCGGCTCGCCAGTGGCTGAGGGCGCACAGGGTGAGCTTCAACTGCGCGGCTACAACGTAATGATCGGCTACTTGAACAATCCGACTGCCACTGCTGAGGCGTTCACAGCGGACGGTTGGTTCAAGACAGGCGACCTAGCCTACGCGGACGGCGGCAGCTTTTGCTACCTGGCGAGACTCAAGGACAGCCTGCGACTGAAGGGCTACCTGGTTGACCCGACCGAGGTCGAGGACTTCCTCGCCAGACACCCCGCGGTCGATGCCGCGCAAGTGGTCGGCGTTTATCAGGAAGGCGAAGGCGACGTTGCCGTGGCGTTCATTCGCGCATCGGAGCAGCCTGCCGCAGAGTCCGAACTGCTTGCGTACTGCAAGGCGGGCATTGCTGGATACAAGGTGCCACGGCGCATCGTCGTGGTCGACGACTTCCCTCAGATGAGCGGCCCCAACGGCATCAAGATCCTCAAGAACGTCTTGCGCGACATGGCCACGGAACACCTCAACACCGTCAATTCCCTCTCCACACTTTCGAAAGCAAGCGCATGAAACGCACTGAAGTGAAATCCGACATTGCTTGGGCAAGCCCCAATACTGTTCGTTTAGACTATGAAGGACCTGAAACGGCGCGGTATGTGGGAGTCGGCTGGTTTGGGTCGGGGTCCGGGAGGGCCGATGATCTCGGGAGTGCAATCCGTGGGCACGCGCGTCGGCGCGTGGTGGTCGAATGATGCGTAAGGCGAGTGACGCCGCTTGACCATCCGCGGCGAGCGCTTGTTCAGCGTGCGCGTGGCGCGGATCCGGGCGCTGGCTTCGAGCAGTTCATTGAACCATCG